>JAPLMX010000149.1 GCA_026386805.1 Phycisphaerae bacterium
GAACCCGGTCGAGGACCTGTGGGAGAACGTCAAAGGCAACGAGTTAGCCAACCAATCCGTCGACAACCTCGGGGAGGTGGGGCAAGCGGTGGAGGATGGCATGGAGCGTGTGCAACAGAACGGACAACTCCTGTTCGGGTACTTGGAGCACACCGGTCTTTTTTTTGAGTGACTTGTAACTGTATTATGCGAAATTCAGTAATTCCTCTTTCTTCTGTCAGCTAAGTCAATTGCTGCTTCTCGGGGTGCATCGGAGGTCCACGGGCGGCGAGTACAGAGGATGCGAATTGTGACTTCCGCCAGAGGGACACAACCGTCCTCAAGCGATATTGTGGTATAAGATGTTCCACCCTGCAATCCGGCTGAATGGAACAGCAGACCGGTGCAAAGCAGATGCAATCCGGCGTAATGGCAAGGCTGTGACCGATCTGGCAAGGACCACCGCTATGGTACCAGTCCGGCAGACAGCCGAAGGACAGATTCTTGACGAAGGGGGCCGACCTGCACAGACCAAGACCGAGCAAGGCATACAGGCACAGGCTGAGACTGTTCTGCCCGTCCGTCAGGATTTGCGCAGGCTCTGTCTCGCTAGGTCCCGCATCGCCGTTTGAAGTCGGTAAGTATCTGAGAGGAAACGAATCGAGATCAGCGACGCCGGGGCAACCGAACGGGTTGGACAAACTGGTGTGCTGGAGAACGGCCCGGTCGCAGACGGACAGTGACCGCTGATATCCAGAATCCAGTCGGGACACCGGCATCATATCGGCATGAATGGCCGTGGTGAGGGCCAACACCCCAATAACCGAGATCGAGATCGTTCTCCGCTCGACCACCACCCGCCACTCCTGTAGGAGACGATGACAGAACTGGCCTTGTCACCTTCCCCTTTGCCTCCGTCCCAGGCGCACGGCCACATTTTCACTGCACCCCTCCATCTTAAGACAGATAGACAGTCGTTTCCACCGGCAGCCTGCTTGTTTCTAACTGCCACCTTCAGCGCAAGAGCGCTGCCGGAAAACCAAGGGAACCAAGCAGCCTCCAGCACAGCTTCAGATCCCTAGCACCATGATGCTATTGTGGAAATCGAAAGTCAAGTAAAATCGATAACAAATCGATAATTCTATGCAAATTACGTAGTTGTACGTATGTTGGCGCATCAACCTGCGAAGTGCCGCACGGCAGGGAGAACTAACCCGCATTTCTCACCGCTATGCGGTTCGCAGGTGTCCGGTGCTTTTTCCACCTGCAAGATGGAACGCGGTGCCTTCGTGGTTCAAGAAAAGAGAAGTCCGCAGATTGCCACGCTCCGCTCGCAAGGACATGTTTCGCAGATTCACGCAGATTGAGATTGCTTCCCCTGCTTCCGCAGGGGGCAGGCTTTGCTGCGCTCCGCGCCATGACATTTCTGGGCAATCTGTGGATGATCTCTTCTAAGTCCCTATCAAAGCGAGAGTTACACTCTCTCGCTGCGTCCGAAAAAGTCACGGTAGGGCAGGGGATTTTGTTTGACGCAGAATCGGGGTTGCTGTAAGATAGTGATACAACAGAATTGTGAATAGTAATAGATGCCGGTTAATTTGGAGGGATCATCATGGCCAGTGCAGCGCAAGTCCTTGCCAATCGTTCCAACGCCCAGAAATCTACCGGTCCGCGCACGGCCCAGGGGAAGGCCGTGGTCGCGCAGAACGCCGTCCCGCATGGTCTGCTGGCGCAGGAGGTCGTCCTCAGGGGAGAAGATCTGGGCGAGTTCGAGTTCTACCGGGACCCAATGCTGGGGGAGCTGGCCCCGGTGGGGCAGATGGAGTCGGTGCTGGCGGCGCGGGTGGTTAGCCTCTCGTGGCGACTCCAGCGGGCGGAACGGATTCAGGGTGCGGGCCTTTGAGACGCTGTATGAGAAAGAGATGGCGAACCCGCTCCCCAAGTTCATGCAATCGCTGCTGCGGCCCAAAAGGGCCGACGGGTCACCGGACGATTCCGACGGCGGTGACGCCGATCCGATCCTCGGCCGGGTCGTTGTGAAGGATTTCGGCTACAGCAGGGTCCTCGACCGGCTGATGATGTATGAGCGGCGGATCGAGCATAGCCTGTACCGGACGATGGGCGAGTTGCGGAAACAGCGGTTGATGCGGGAAACGGACCCGCCGGCGGCCGGAGCGACGGCGGAAGGCGGAGGGACGGTCTGTGGGACAGAAGTCTCAAGTTTGAAGTCGAAAGTTTCAAGCAGCCACTCCACGCTTCCAACTTCACACTTCACACTTCCAACTTCGGACGAACCGCCCGGCGGTGGCACTACGAACGTGGCGGATGCGGAGGCGCCATCGTGCGAAACAAAGCCAATTTGCCGGGGCATGGTTCAGAACAGGGTAACACTCGCCGAAAGCCACGAAGGACGCATTGGTTTGTAAGTACCGTTAATAGAACAACTTACGATTCTCTCCTGGCCAGATGGATTTGAATAGGTGTTGCCCTGGGCAGCGACGGCCTGAACCATGCCAATTTGCCCCGGCGCCAGTGGTGGCCAAGTTCCTTGCGGCACAGAGGTTGGGAACGATTCGTGTCAGGGCGAGATCCGTGAAACAAACCCAATGTGTGACGAGATAAGCTTGGGAAAGGAGGACGCCCATAAATACCTCATGGGCAGAAACCTTTTGTGATGCCCAGGGGCCGATAATAACGTGGTTTTTCGCAGTGGTTGCGGGTACTATCGTGGGTTGCGCGGCCGGGACGAGGGATTTCGCTTGCGTTGAGAGTTCCCCTATCGTATACTCTAAAAGGGTTTCTGGCTAACGGCGACCGCAGCGCAAGTGGCGGTGTACCATCAGAAACCATGGCTGGGACAGGGATGGGAGCGTTGGCCGGCCATAGTCACGACATGCACGGAAGCGCAATCCAGAGAATACGAGCAGCCGATTCGGTATGATAGTGGCTATTGGAATGAGGAGGAGTGACGATGAAAGCCGGATTTCCGTGTAAATGGTCGGTGACCGTTCTTCTGTGCACACTGGTATCCCCGATCCTGCTGGGCGCCACGACGTGGCGCGTGGGCAGCGACGTCAATGATTTGCCGACGATCCAAGCCGCGGTGGATAAGGCGGTAGCCGGCGACATCATTGTCCTGAGTCCCGGCACCTACACCGGGCCGGGCAACTACGATGTCGATCTGCTGGGCAAGGCCATCACGATTCGGAGCACCGCTCCGCTCGACCCCAATACCGTCGCCCAGACGGTCATCGACTGTGCGGAATCGCAGGGCAAGTCGCACCAGGGGTTCTACGTCATGAACTGCGACGGGGCCGTGCTCTCGGGCCTGACGATCACGCACGGAGTTGCCCTGGCCGGCGGAGCGATCTATTGCCAGAACAGCACGCTCGATCTGAAGTACTGCCGGATTCTCGACAACGCCGCACTGTCCGGCGACGACATCGACGCCAACGGCGGTCCCGGCGGTGGTCTCTATTGTGAGAGTTCCACGGTCCGGATCATCGGCTGCCTCATCCGCGGCAACAAGGCGGGTAACGGAATTGTGTCCAAGGACGGCGCGGCCGGCATAGGCGGTAGCGGCGGCGGTATCTGTGGCATGAGATCCCAGATTACGGTGGAGACCTCCATCATCACTGAGAACGCGGCCGGCACAGGCGGCACCGGGGGCGGCATCTACGGCGACCGGCTGGACATTGCTGACAGCCTCATTACCGGCAATCGGGCCGGCAACGGGTATGGCGGCGGCATCTGGTGCGCCGCCGGCACGGTTCGTCAGTGCACCATCGCCGGAAACGTTGCCTATGGGGCCGACGCGAATTCCAGTACCGGCCGGGGCGCGGGCCTGTTCTGCACGGCCGCTACGAAGGTGACGGGCTCCATCCTGTACGGCAATACGCCCGACCAGCTTGCAGGTTACGACCTTGGCAATGTGACGTACTGCAATATCAAGACGCCCGCCGATCCGAACGAAAAGGGCCTGGCGTTCGAGCCGCCCATCTTCGTCCTGGATGGAAAGTGGGTCAATGCCAAGGACCTCAAGACGGCGGCCGAGCCGAACGATCCCAACGCGGTTTGGGTGCAGGGTGATTTCCATCTGCAGACTACCTCGCCGCTGCTCGATGCCGGCGATCCCAATTACGTTGCGGCGGCGAACGAGACGGACCTGGACGGCAACGCTCGCGTTGCGGATGCGGCGGTCGATCTCGGTGCTTATGAGTCCCGGGCCCTCGTGCCGCTGTACCGGTTCCAGTCTCCGACGCCGGAGAAGAACTTCTACACGATCAGCGAGGCGGAGAAGGCCCGCGTGATCCAGAAGTATCCGGCCTTCTGGACGTTCAAAGGGACGGCGTACTATGTCTATTCGCGGGCCAGCGAGCCGAATCTGATGCCCGTGTACCGGTTCTGGTCGGGTCAGTTCCTCAGCCATTTCTATACCATCAACGAGGAGGAGAAGAACCGGGTCATCAAGCTGTATCCCAAGGCCTGGGAATACGACGGCGTGGCGTTCTACGCCTATCCGGCAGGCCATCAGCCGGCGGGGACGATCCCCGTCTATCGGTTCTGGTCCAACACGCTGGGCGGCCATTCCTACACGACCGACGAGGCCGAGAAGAGTCGGCTGACCAGCCTGCCCAAGGCGTGGTCATACGAAGGCATCGCGTGGTACGCCTATGCGGATTCGCAGCCAGGCGTGGTTGATCCGAATGCCGTCGCGTACGAGTTCTCCGGCGGGGCGTCCGAGGCCGTGTGCACCTTGTCTCTGAAGGCCCTGCTCGACGGAAAAGAGATCACGATCGACCATCCGGACGTCGCCTATGTCGCCGACACCGGGTCCATGAAGATGGCCGTCGATCTGGGGGCGATGAAGACCACCCTCCGTGAGCTTCTCTGGCAAAGCACATCCCTGCCGCATACCGCAACGATCGGCGGCGACAAGGATGCCGTCCAGATTCCCATCACTCTGACCAGCAGCGTCATGTTCTGGGGCCAGACGGTGCGCGGGCCTTTCGGCATCGATCCCAACACGCTGACGTTCCCGACGATCGCCAGTGGCGATCTGCCCGGGACCGACAATGAAACCTTCACCATCAACGGCAGTATTACCGTGAACGGCAACAAGCTCGACATCGGCCTCGTCCAGAAGGCCACCGGCTTCGCGACCGGCAAGGCCGGGACCTTCGACACCTCGGCCCTGCCGGATCAACTGAGCGTTCACATGGACGGGACGTTCCAATGGTCCCGCCAGGGGCAACAGGACCTTCTGCTCGAAACGACGGTCAAAGGCGGCGTGTTGCAACTCTACGTGGTTTCCTCGCAGATTCAGACGACGGGTGTCTGGCCAGGCAAGAAGTTGGCGCAGTAAGGCCGCCGATCTCACGGGAATAGAAGCACGGTTTTCGTATCCGCCGCTTGCCAGTGATGTTGGTATGAGGTAGAATCACTCTATTGACACTCGTTTCGCTCGTGTCGTCTTGTAGGGTGACCGACGGGCCTTTCCTTGGGTAGAAGGAGGACATGATGGCACGTCGCCTCAGAGCGTTCACGCTGATCGAGTTGCTGGTGGTCATCGCGATCATCGGGATCCTGGCGAGTCTTCTGATGGTCACTTTTCCCGCTATCCGCGAACGCGGCCGACAGACCGCCTGCACCAACAACCTCCGGCAGTTCCTCACCGCCATCCAGATGTATATGAACGATTACGACGATTATCCGCCATGGCTGTCGAACTTGTATCCCCGGTATGTGGACGTAACGAAGCTTTTTATCTGCCCCAGCGACCCGGACGCCGGGAAGACCGGGCCGATCCCGTCTTGGAGCACGGGGAGCAAGTTCGAAGAGGC
>JAPLMX010000007.1 GCA_026386805.1 Phycisphaerae bacterium
GGAGACGATCCGCCAGTGCAGCGGGTCGGTGACCCAGGATTATGCCAAGAAGCTGCGCAAGCGCGTGGACGAGTTGCTGGCGGAGGCCAAGCTCAAGCTGGACGAGCAGACCCTGGCGCGGGAAGTGGCGATCTTAGCCGACCGGTCGGACATCTCGGAGGAGATCACCCGGCTGGACGCCCACCTGCAGCAGTTCGCGCAGATCTGTCAGACGGATGGTCAGGCCGGCCGACGATTGGATTTTCTCAGCCAAGAGATGCTCCGCGAGGCCAATACGGTGGCCAGCAAGGTCGGCGACGCCCGCGTCGCCCGGGCCGTTGTCGATATCAAGTGCCTGATCGCGCGGCTCAAGGAGCAGATCCAGAACGTGGAATGAGGGGCCCCTGAACGTGACCAGGAAACGGATGTTGGGATCAACCAGCACCCTCGTGTTTTCGCCTCAACACCTCGCCTCTGGAGCGGTTCAACGGCGGACTGCAGAATACAGCATCCATGTCTTTGGAGGTGTTGACACAACATCCCGGAGCATGTAGACTGTACACGTATTTGACTCGGGGGACATCTCCCGGGAGGTGATGGAGTTCACCGAAATCGCTCGGGCGTTTGGGCTGATAACTCCTACCGGCTTTGTTTGGTGGGAGTATCGCTATGTCGGAATCACCCTGGTTGATCGCAGCACTGTGGATCGGCCTGGCGCTGCTGGCCAGCATGATCTCCATTCGCACGGCCATATCCGTGGCGCTCATCGAAATTCTGGTGGGAGCCACAGCGGGGAATATCATCCCCTGGGTCGGGTCGCTGGTCGGCACGCCGGCCAATCTGGAGACCACGCCCTGGATCAACTTCCTCGCGGGCCTCGGCAGCAATCCTGTTGACGTTCCTGGCCGGGGCGGAGATCGAGCCAGACGCCCTCAGGAAGCACTGGAAGCCCGCCCTGGCGATTGGATTCGTGAGCTTTCTCATGCCTTTTCTGGGGGTGATGGCAGTGGCACGCTGGCTGCTGCACTGGAGCGCGGCGGCCAGCATGATCGCCGGCACGGCCCTGTCCACGACCTCCGTGGCCGTCGTCTACGCCGTCATGGTCGAGACGGGCCTCAACAATCGCGATATCGGCAAACTGATCCTGGCCTGCTGCTTCGTCACCGACTTGGGCACGGTGGTGGCCCTGGGCATCATGTTCGCCAACTACAACTGGTGGCTGGTGCTATGAACCCCTCCCCATCGTCTATACCAAAATTAGAGATTTCTTAGGTGGATCCATCGCCGGGGAACACGCGGCGGGAGCGAGCGATCCGCCGAGGCCCCTGCCTCTGGAAGACACTCTCCAGGGACTGTAGCCACTCAAGGTCCTCCACCTCAGAACCGTCCGTCGTCACGCGCCGGGCGTGAACAGTCGTGTCTACATCCGAGGACATGTTGATCTTACGCGTGCGTAAATCGCCGGTTCAGGAAAAGAGATTGATTATTGATGACGATTGAATGGCAATCTGCCCGGCGATGTTTGTCGTGACACCGTAAGGCGTTTCTCAGTACGCCCTTACGGGCACACTACGAACCACTTGAGGACAACTCCGCCATCGGGTATCTTCTGGCAAGGCTAAGTGGGAGAAGGTGTGCACGGCACACCCTGCGCGTTGCCTTTTGAAAGATGCCTATGAAGCTACAGCGTTACGCCGGCAACCCGATCCTGTCACCGCACCCGGACCATTCTTGGGAGGACTTGGCGGTTTTCAACCCGGCCGCCTGGTACGACGAGACGAATAGAGAAGTCCTGCTGCTCTACCGGGCCGCCGAGTCGGGGCCGGAGTACAAGTGCTACTTCGGCCTGGCCAAGAGCCGGGACGGGTACCATTTCGAGCGGGTGTCCGATAAGCCGGTGTTCAGTCCGAGCGTGGAAGGTTTCGACGGGGCTACGATCCAGGACCCGCGCATGATCAAGATGGACGGGTGGTACTACGTCACGTATGCCTGCCGGCACTACCCGTTCGGGCAGTTCTGGGTCCCAGAGGTGCGAAAGAAACACCTCACGCCGGCGGAGTGTCCCGCGTGCTTCCCACGGTATCTGCGGATCAACGCCACGCTCACGGGCCTGGCGATGACGCGGGATTTCAGGACGTGGATTCGGGCCGGCTGGCTGACGGACCCGCTGCTTGATGATCGCGATGTCGTCCTGTTCCCGGAGAAGGTCGGCGGCAAGTACGTCACGATGCACCGGCCGCTGGAGTGGGTCGGGCCGGGGTATGGCGTCGCGCAGGCCAGTGCGTGGATTTCCTTCGCCGACGACCTGATGGGCTTTCGCCAAAGCAAGCTGCTCATCACGAACAAGTACCCCTGGGAGACGGCCAAGATGGGCGTCAACACGCCGCCTATCAAGACCGAGCATGGCTGGCTGACGATCTACCACGCCGTCGGCCCGGACAAATACTACCGCCTGGGCGCCGTCCTGCTGGACCTCGACGACCCGAGCGTCGTCCGGCACCGCACACCGGACTGGCTGATGCAGCCCGAGAGGGACTACGAGATCGAGGGCTTCTATCGCGGCGCATGTTTCCCGTGCGGGCCGGTCGTAATCGACGGGACCCTATTCGTCTACTACGGTGGCGGGGATAAGTACTGCGCCGTCGCGACGTGCGAGCTTGAGGAACTGGTGCAGCATTTGCTTCGCTGCCCCGCATAGATTGCGGATTGATGATTGCGGATTGCGGATGAGCCGCGCGAGCCCTCCGCAATCCGCAATTGGGAGAACTCGATGCACATGCTCGACATCACCATCATCGTCCTGTACTTGGTCCTGATGATCGTCGTCGGCTGGGTCGTGGCGAAGCTGGCGGCGCGGAACCCGGAGTCGTACTTCCTGGCGGGCAAGAGCCTGCCGTGGTGGATGATCGGCATCGCCCACGGCTCCAGCGGCGTCGATATCTCCGGCACGATGTGGTTCGTCATGGTGCTGTTTGTCTACGGCGTCAAAGGGGTCTGGCTGCTCTGGGTCTGGCCGCTGTTCAACGTCATTTTCCGCATGATGTACCTCGGGACCTGGGTCCGGCGCTCCAATGTGCTCACCGGCGCCGAATGGATGCGGACCCGCTTCGGCCACAGCCGAGGCGCCGAATTGGCCTATATCAGCGTGGTGGTCTAGGCTCTGGTGAGCGTCATTCCGTTCCTGACGATGGCCTTCAAGGGAATCGGCAAGTTCGCGGAATCGTTCGTCCCCATCGAGACGCTCGGCTTGTCCGCCGCGTCCCTGCCGTGGGGCGTGTCCACGGCCGATTTCTACGCCATCATCATCATGTCCGTGACGGGCATCTACTGCATCGCCGGCGGCATGTACAGCGTCGTGATGAACGATTTGATCCAGTTCTCGCTCATCGTCGTGGCGGCGGTCATTATCGGCGTGGTGGCGATCCTGCGGACAACGCCGGAGCAGATCACGGCCGCTGTGCCCGCCAACTGGGACCAGATGTTCTTCGGCTGGCATCTCAACATCGACTGGTCGAACCTGATCCCCCGGCTCAACGAGAAGCTGTATAACCCGATCAGCACCGGCGGTGACGGGTATTCGATTTTCGGGCTGTTCATCCTGATGATCTTCCTGAAAGGCGTGCTCGTCAGCATGGCCGGACCGACGCCGAACTACGCGATCCAGCACGTGTTTTCGACCCGCAGCCCGCGTGAGGCGGCGCTCGAAAACCTGATGATGGCGATTGCCTCGCTGGCCCCGCGATTCCTGCTCATCGCGGGCATCGGCACCCTGGGCATCGTCTACTTCGGCCCGGAACTGCGGAGCATGGCGGCGGGCCAGGGCAAGGTGGACTTCGAGGTCATCCTGCCGCAAGTCGTGAACCGTCACCTGCCCATCGGCTGCAAAGGGCTCATCCTCGCGGGCCTGCTGGCCGCGTTCATGAGCACGTTCGTCGCCACCGTCAACTCCGGAGCGGCCTACATTGTGAACGACATCTACAAGCGCTATCTCGACCCGCATGGCCCCGCGAGGCGGTACGTCCTGCTGAGCTACCTATCCTCCTTTATCATCATCATCGTCGGCATTGCGTTCGGGTTCTCGGCAAGATCGGTGCACTCCAACACGGAACTGCTCGTCTCGGCGATCATTCCGGCCTTCGTCATCCCGAACGTGCTCAAGTGGCACTGGTGGCGGTTCAACGGCTACGGGTTCTTCGCCGGTATGGTGGTCGGAACGCTGTCGGCCCTGGCACTGCTCTTCGTCGGCAAGGCGGCCTACATGACCCGACTGCACTTGGAGCCGATTTACCTGCACCCGGTCTATTTCGTATTCCCGACCATTATGGCGCTCAGCTCGATCGCATCAGTAGGCGTCTGCCTACTGACCCGGCCTGAGACGGATGAAGTGCTCAAGAGCTTCTATCGCACCGTGCGGCCGTGGGGTTTCTGGCGGCCGGTCTACGAGAAGTGCCGGGCCGACGACCCATCGATCCAGCCGAACCGCGACTTCTGGCGCGACTGGTTCAATATCGTCGTCGGACTGGTCTGGGAGATGAGCATGGTCGCCCTGCCGATCTTCCTGGTCATCCAGCAGCCTCGAAAGACATGGACCTGCCTGATCGTGTTCGTGCTGACGTCCGCAATCCTGAAGTTCACCTGGTATGACAGGCTGGAGCCAGCGGCCGGGCCGGCCCGTGGCGAGGGCGTCCCGCCCTTGCGTCCGACCAGTCCGACCCTGCGATAATCCCTGTTCCGTCCCGTGGCACCGCCCAAGCCTCGCGCAAGCAAGGGCGGGACGCCCTCGCCACGAACAGAGCACCTGCCTGATGGCCTGTCATGTCCGAGTTGGTTCACCGGCAGGCTTGGACGGTTCTTCCCGCCACGTTTGCACTCTCCAGCGGCGTGACGGGGTCGATGAACAGCCAGCACAGAGCGCCCAGAAAGTAGATCGCGGAGGAGATCCAGAACGTGATCTCCCAGTTTCGATCTGTGAATTTCAGGATATACCCGACGACCAAGGGACCGGCCATGCCGCCGAAGTTGCCCATCATGTTCATGCTGCCCGAGAGCGTGCCGGCGAAGCGTCCCCCCACGTCCATGCACGTGCTCCAAGCCCCCGGCAGGGTCAGGTCGTTAGCGAAACCGGCCAACCCCATCGACACCATAGCCAGTCGCGGGTCTTTGATATAAGCCGACCAGAGCAGCAAACCCGATGCGCCGGCACATCCAACGAATCCCAGCAGGCGTCGCGTGAAGGTCACACTGACCGACCGTCGCACCAGCCAGTTCAAAAGAAAGCCCGCCAGCAGACAGCCAGCGCCTCCAAAGAACAGCGGCAGCCCGGCCAGAAACGCACTCTTTCCCAGAGCCACGCCCCGCTCTTCCTGCAAATACGTCGGCAACCACGTGATGTAGAAGTACCAGCCATAGCTGATGCAGAAGTACTGTCCCCACAGTCCCCAAACCGTTGGCGAGGCAACCAGCCGGCCCCAGGGCATGTGGGCGTGCCCGGCGATATTCGCCTCATTGTCCTTGAGCAGCTCCAGCTCCGGTTCGTTGAACCCCGGATGCTCCCGGGGCCGGTCGCGGAACCAGGCGTAGAAGACCACCGCCCACGCCACGCCCAACATACCGAACACCACAAACGCGTTACGCCAGGTTACAAGCGAGAATACGAACACGACCAGCAAAGGAGTGAAAGCACCACCCCAGCGGGCGCCCATCCACATGATGCCCTGGGCCCGGGTCCGCTCCGCCTTGGGCAGCCACAGGGTAAAGGCCTTTGTCAGGTTGGGGAAACACCCCGCCTCGCCTGCGCCGAACAGGAAGCGGGTCACCCACAAAGATGTGAGATTCCACACCTGGCCCGTGGCCGCCGTGAAAAACGACCACCATAGGACGACCCGCATGAGCACCTTGCGGGGGCCCAGCCTGTCGCCCCACCAGCCGCTGGGGATTTCGAACAACGCGTAGGCCAGCCCGAACGCCGCGAACACCTTGCCCATCTGGGCATCATCGAGACCCAACGCCTCTCGGATGCTCGGAGCCGCCTGAGAAATGCACACGCGGTCGATGTAGGTGATGATCGCCAGCGTGACGGCGAACACGATGACCCAATGCCGGGTGCGGGTGGGACGTTGGGCACTGCTGTGTGAGGTCAATTTAGAGTTGAGATCATTGAGTGCCATAGGCGTCGCATGTACCTCCAAAAGTTGGCGAAAGTATCCGCGTACGTCCGCACTATAGCAGATGCCTGGGAGCGGGGCAACCCGCGAGTAAAATACGGCGGCAGCGACAAGCATAATTTGTCGCTGCCGCCCGTGTGTTTGTGATGCCCGAGGAAGGACTGCGTCGTCGCCGACACGAACGCGGTGAGCGACGGAAGGTCCTACTATTTCGGAGCGGCCCACTGGACCGCGTTGCTCATGATCTTGCGGATGTTCACATCGAAGAAGACGGGGTTGGTCTCGTGGCCGGCCTGGAAGTAAAAGACCTTGCCCTTGCCGATCTCCCAAGCCAGGCCCACCTGGCTGGGATCAGTCTTGCCGTCTTTCAGAGTGGCGACGCCCTCGAACACCACCGCCTTCGGCGTCGGCACGGCGTAAGGATCGCTGTACCGCTCCCCGTGTTGAATCGTGAATTCCTTGACGCCCTTGGCGATCGGGTGCTCGGGGCTCTTCACGGTGACCTTCAGCGTCGTGGAGTCGGTGACGTAGGCCTTCCAGGTGCAGGCCGTGCCCATGAGCTTCTTGTTCGGCTTGGCGAAGTGCGAGGAGTGCAGGGCGATGAAGCCCATGCCATTCTCTTTCACCCGCTTGACGATCTTGCCCACCAGCTCATCCTTGACCTCATCGTGCTTCTTGTGGCCCCACCAGATCAGCACGTCGGCCCGATTGAGCAGCGCCTCGGGCAAGCCCTGGTCGGGGTCGGACAAATTGGCCTTGACCACGTCCCAGCCCTTGAGGTCCTTCAAACCTTCGACAATGGCGCCGTTGATGTCGTTGGGATAAATCTCCTTGGGCGCGGTGCCTTCCGACCACACGACCACGCACCGATTGGCCTCGGCCTTCGCCTTGCCCTTGTCTTTCTTGGTCTTGGACTTCTCGGTTTTGGCCTTCTCGGCCCCCTCCGCACTCAGACTGACACCCAGCACCAGTCCTGCCGCCGCGACCGCTCCGGGCACCAGCAGCTCCCGACGTGAAAACTCCTGAACCATCGTTCACCCCTTTCGTGGATCTTCGCCGAAAATCAGGTTGCGTCCCCGCCCACCGGCGATGACAGGCCGGGACACCCCAAATGGTCTCTTCAAGGCCCCCCCCTTATACTGCCCCCGGCGGACAAACGCAATGGTTTCCCCTGCACACAGATCGTATTGGCGGCTCTGCGGGCAGTTGCACGTGTGCACGCCTGCGGGTAGCATACCGGTTTGGCTATCGACCGTGCAAGACCGAATGCAGAAAGGGTGCAACTGTGAAGACGAATTGGCCTTATGAATTCCCCGGAATCAACTGGTTGGGCAAGGAGGAGGAGAAAGCGGTTTTGGATGTCGTGCGGAAAGGGTCGCTCTTTCGCTACTACGGCCCGCAGGCGCCGACGCACGTGGCGCAGTTGGAGGACTGGGCCAAGCATTTTTACGGGGCCAAGCACGCCCTGGCGGTCAACAGCGGCACCGGGGCCCTGTGCACGACAATGTCCGCCCTGCAGATCGGCCCCGGCAACGAGGTGATCGTGCCGGCGTTCCTGTGGGTCTCGACCGTCACGGCCATCGTACAGTGCAACGCCATCCCCGTCCTGGGTGAGATCGACGACAGTTTCAACATGGACGCCCGCGACCTGCGAAAGAAAATCACGAAACGCACGAAATTGATCGTCGCCGTGCACATGGCGGGCACGCCTTGCGACATGGGCGCCATCATGCAGGTGGCGAACGAGCACAAGATCCCCGTGCTGGAGGATTGTGCCCAATGCAACGGCGGGTCCTTCCAGGGGCGCAAGGTCGGCACGTTCGGCAAGGTGGGCATCTTCAGCCTTCAAATCAACAAGAACGTCACGGCCGGCGAGGGCGGGATCATCGTCACCGATGACGATGCGCTCTACAAGCGTCTCGTCGCCACCCACGACGTTGGCGTGCCCTGGGAGAACAGTGCACCCAATGAGGCCAGCGACGTGCAGTTCTGGGGCCAGGGACGCCGGATGGGTGAACTGGCGGGCGCCGTCGCCAACGTTCAGCTTCGCCGGCTGCCGGACATCGTCACGCACATGCGAGCCTCCAAGCAGAGAATCAAAACCGCGATCAGCGATCTTCCCGGCGTGTCGTTCCGCCGGCTCAACGACGCAGACGGTGACACGGGACCATTCCTTGTCCTTTGCTTCGATGCCGAATTGCATGCTCGCCAGGTGTTGGAGAGCCTCAAGAAGAACGTCCGGAACGTCTGGCGATTGTGTGAGTACGGGCTTCACATCTATCACAACATCGGCTCGCTCGTGAAGAAGGTGCCGCTGTCTCCGGCCGGCAATCCGTGGTCCCTGCCCCAGAACGCGGACAGCGTGTACGACTATCGCAAAGGCGCCTGCCCCAGGAGCGACGAGCTGTTCGCCCGGTCGATCCTCATCACGATTCCGTCAAGGCTGACGCGGGCACAAGAGAAGGAAATGGCGGAGGCGATCCGTGCATCCTTGGCCGAGGGGCGTTAGGGATCAGAGCGATCGAGAGTTGTTGGAGCTGCGGTTGTGGAACTGAATGCTGCCGATTATGCCGTCTTTGTCGCGTATTGCATCGCCGTGTTCGCCGTCGGGTTCTGGGTCGCACGCAAGGAGAAGACCTCGCAGGACTACTTCCTGGCCGGTCGCCGGCTGCCGTGGTACGTGATCGGCTTTTCGCTGATCGCGACGAGCATCTCTTCAGAGCAATTCATCGGTGAGGTTGGATTCGCGTACCGTCACGGGCTGGCCGTGGCCAACTGGGAATGGGGCGTCTTTCCGGCCATGACCGTGATGATCCTGCTCTTCGTCCCCTTCTACGTGCGCCGCCAGCTCAGCACGATGCCCGAGTGGCTGGAGCGCCGGTTCGGCCCCTCCACCCGGTTCACCTTGGCCTTCATCATGGTGCTGTCCTACGTTTTCATCAACCTCGCGGGCGTCCTGTACGCCGGTGGCCTGGCCCTGCACACGATCTTTGGGGTCAACCTCTGGTGCGCAATCCTCATGCTGGCCGTGGTGACGGCGGTGTACACCGTGGCGGGCGGTCTGCCGGCGGTCGTCTGGAACGACGTGATCCAGGCGTGCCTGCTCCTGGCGGCGGGACTGCTGGTCTTCTTCCTGGGCCTGCACGAAGTGGGAGGGTGGGAAGCGATGCGAGGCACGGGCGACCGGGCGCACCTGATGCTGCCCCTGAGCCACCCGAAGCTGCCCTGGACCGCTATTGTCGTAGGGATGGTCTCCACGAATCTCTGGTACTACGCCACGAACCAGTACATCAACCAGAGGGTCCTCGGCGCCCGCAATGAGTGGCACGCCCGGATGGGGATCATCTTCGCCGGCTTTCTCGGCGTGTTTCTGGCGCTGTCCGTGTGCTTTCCCGGCCTGATCGCCTATCGGCTGTTCCCGAACCTGGAGAATCAGGATCAGGCCTACCCACTCGTCGTCGGCCGCCTGGTCGGCCCGCTCGGCTACGGCCTGCGCGGCTTGGTCTTCGCGGGTCTGATCGGGGCCATCATGTCCACTCTCGATGCCCTGATGAACTCGTGCTCCACCATCCTCTCGATCGACTTCTACCAGCGGCTCTGGAGGCCCTCGGCCACCGACCGCCAGATGATCCGTGTCGGCCGCCTCACCACGCTGGCCGTGCTGGTGGTCGGAATGCTCTGGACACCGGTCGTCAGCCAATGGGGGGCGCTCTTCAGCTATTTCCAGGACTGCTGGTTCTTCATGGCCGTACCGATCGTGGTGGTCTTTGTCTCGGCCCTGCTGTGGCCCCGCTCCAATAACTTCTCCGCTACGGCCACGCTCCTCCTGTGCATCCCCATGACCCTATTGCCGGCCCTGCTCAAGGTGTTCCATTGGGACATCAACTCGTTCAACCTGGCGGGGATCCTCCTGGCGCCCGTGATCGCGTTTCACATCGTGGTCACCTATTGGAGGCCCGCTCCGCCGGCCGAGGTGGTCGACCAATGGATCTGGAAGCCGCACATGGTCTTCCTGCGAAAAGAGGAAAAGATCGGCGGATATCCCTGGTACAAGAGCCTTGTGCTCTGGTGGGCGATCGTCGCCGGCATCTACGTCGTGCTCTATGCCATATTCTGGTAGAAAACCGACCCACGCAGAGCCGCGCGCGCAACGCCCCGGCCGACTATGACATCGGCCGGGGCGTGCCAGCGTTCATTCTCACGGACTGCATCGCTCGCGAGGCAGCCGTTTCCAGTGCCAGACGAACCGTCAGTATTCGCGATTCTTGACGATGCCCGGCTGCGGGACGGGGTACCGGCCAATGGCGTCCGCCAGCAGCGGCGCCGGCGAATCGAATGTCAACTTGTCCACGCTCGGCGCCATTTCATGCTCGCAGTTGAGCATCTGGTCAAAGGTGATTTCCTGGCCCGTGTGGGCAGCCATCCGGCCCATGCTCGTCACGAGGCTGGCCTCGACGCCACGCTTGACCTCGTTGTACGGTTGGTTGCCACGAATGGCACCTACCAGGTCGTTCCACTCGTTCGTATAGGGATCGCGCTGGTCCGGGGCGATCTTCGATTCCCAGATGATGGTCTCGCGCGTCGGGTCCTGGCCCTTGTGAATGCTGGAAGGCAGACCACAGTCGCTGTCCTTCGAAGCGATCGCCACGCCTTTGGCGCCGTGGCAGTAGCTCGAATAGATCTGTTTGCAGCCGTCGATACAGCGTCCATCGAAGTTGAACTTGGTTCCATCGGCATACGTGTATTCGACCGCGTAGGTGTCAAAATTCTGGTCCACGTAGCTGATCCCTTCGGGGCTCTGGCGATAGTGCCGGCCGCCCAGTGCCTGCGCCTTGATCGGCCAAGAGCCCTTGATCCAACCCAGGTGGTCAATAATGTGAATGTAGAAGTCGCTGAAGTTGCCGCCGCTGGCCCAGATGAAGCTATGGAAGTTCTTAATCTGGTAGAGCAGCTCGTTCTCGCCCGGCGGCACGGGCACGGAGCGGAAGGACCCGCCCGGGCCGTGCATCCGATAGCCGCGTTGCAGGATAACGTCGCCGATCTCGCCAGCCTGGACGCGCTTGGCCAAGGCCTGGAGCGCCCGGCTGTGCCGGGACATCAGGCCCACGCCCACTTTGAGATTCTTGGCCGATGCGTCTTCTGCCAGCTTGAGCATCCGTTTGCTCGTCGGGCCGTCCACGGTGACCGGC
>JAPLMX010000049.1 GCA_026386805.1 Phycisphaerae bacterium
GCGGGCGGTGCGTCTGCAAAAGCCGAAAAAGCATGTGCACCGGGCTGGTTTCATCGAAACATCGCACAACGCTGTGGGCCCCACAACATGAGTGACATCGTGTCTTCAAAAAAACGACCTTCCACAACAGGAACTAGCTACCGACCCATCGTTGAATTGCCCGGTCGTCTTAACCAGCTTTCTTCCAGGTACTGTACGACTTTTGCGGACGGGGCTTGCGGACCCTTGGGACTCTCCTCCGGCCAGTGCGATCAGTTCTGCAATGGTTTGATCCATCGACGCCGCCTGAAGGCTGAGCTCTTCGGACACGCCGGCGGATTCTCCGGCGTTGGCTGCATCTTGCTGAGTGCCCCGGTCGATCTGAGCGATGGCCGCATTGAGCTCATCGATCCGCTGCGCCTGCTCCTGGGATGCGGCGGCGATCTTATGGACGAAATCCGTCGTCTTGCCCATGCTCTGGACGATTTCCTCCAGGACCTTGGTCACCTCGGTGGCGAGGTCCACGCCATTTTTGGCGTTTCTGACGGATCCCTCGATCATGCCTGCGGTGTTCTGGGTGGCTTGGGCCGATCTCATGGCGAGGCGGCGTATCTCCTCCGCCACGACGGCAAAGCCCTTGCCGGCCTCGCGCGCCCGAGCCGCTTCGACGGCGGTATTGACGGCCAGGAGATTAGTCTGGAAGGCGACCGCATCGATGCTTTTATGCTGGTCCCCGTAGAATCGCGCCAGTCTCTCACGGAGGATCTTCTTGCCCTTGTTCCTGTCGCCGCTTCGGATCGCCGGGAGGAATTCGTTTTCCAGGCACGCATGGAATTCCGCCGCCGGTTTGTCGGCCGTTTCCACCATGGCCAGACCGCACAACAGCACCAAGATCATGAGGTGTTTGGAGACCGGCACGTTTCTCAGCAGCATTCCCATTGTCCTTTCACTCGATGTCGCCTGATTCGAGGGGCGTACTGCGCTGGGGACTGGTGCGGGCAACACCCTCCGCGGTTCTTCCCATGCATCTGTAAACCTATTGGCAGTAAGGGGATCGGACTGGATGGTGGACCGACGCCGCTGGGACGGGCAGAGAAAAACGTGTTTACTTTCTTGCCTTCTTCGGGTTTCATGACGCACGGAAAGAAGGAGGACCTATAATATGATCGGCTCTCTCGCTTGGACGAGAGAGTTCGCATCATCCGGGGTGGCTCGGTAGGGTCCGAAGAAGAGTGGGTTATGAACAGCAAGTACGATTTTCGAATTATCCGCATCTTGCGTCGTCGCCTGGGTCTGACGTTGCAGGCCCTGGCCGGCCGGGCCGGGCTGACGTACCCGACGGTCGAATCCATCGAAACGAACAAGACGTTGCCGTCTCTCAAGACCTTGGACGCCCTGGCGGGGGCATTGCAGATCTCGACGAGCGATATGTTGGGACTCGCCGAGCGGCGGCTGGTCCAAAGGCGAAAAGCCAACATCGAGCCCCGCAGTTATTCGACGAGGGCCGACAAGGGATTGGAAAAATGCCGGGTGGCCCGCTATGACAAGGGCAAGCTCATCCGGGTGGTGGCGGAAACGGGCGATTACGTCCACGTGATGGGGCTCCATGAGGACGTTCACGAGTTCTGCTACGTCCTGAGCGGCTGCGTGGAGCTGCGCGTCGAGGACAAGACCTACCGGTTGGAGCAGGACGACACGATCCTCTTCGACGGTCTCCTGGACCACGCCTACACCCAAGTCGAGGCGGGCGAGTACGTGACCATCCACATTCCCAAGGACGTTCGCATCATCGAGAAGCTCCTCGAAGCCAAGCCGGAGGACGCCGTCGAGGAATAGCGCCTGCACGTCTGGGACAGGGGCCGGAGGCTCTTCATCGCGTGAGCGGACTTGCTTCGGCGAACCACCTGCGCTGGAGCCATAGGCTCACGTTCACCAGCCCGATCAGCACGGGTACTTCCACCAGCGGGCCGATGACGGCGGCGAACGCCGCCCCATGGTGGATGCCGAACACGCCCACGGCTACCGCGATGGCCAACTCGAAATTGTTGCTGGCAGCCGTGAAAGAAAGAGTGGCTGACTTGGCGTAGTTGGCCCCGATCTTCTTGCCCATCCAGAAGCTGACCAGGAACATGACCACGAAGTAGATCAGCAGGGGAATCGCGATCAGCGCCACGTCGCCCGGCTTGTCGATGATCTTCTGGCCCTGCATCGAGAACATGACCACGATGGTAAACAACAGCGCGATCAGCGTGATCGGACTGATCTTCGGGATGAATCGGCCGTGATACCACTGTTTGCCCTTGGCCTTGACCAAGACGAAACGAGTTATCATTCCGGCGAGGAACGGGATGCCCAGGTAGATGAAGACACTCTCCGCGATCTGGCCGACGGTGATATTGACCCTCGCCCCCGACAGGCCGAGCAGCGGCGGCAATACCGTGATGAATACCCAGGCGTAGATGCTATAGAAGAGCACCTGGAAAATGGAGTTGAAAGCGACCAAGCCGGCGGCGTATTCCGTGTCCCCCCTGGCCAGTTCGTTCCAGACGATGACCATCGCGATGCAGCGGGCCAGGCCGATCATAATCAGGCCGATCATGAACTCTGGCTGCCCGCGGAGAAACAGCACGGCCAGGGCAAACATCAGGATCGGTCCGATGATCCAGTTCTGCACGAGGCTCAGACCCAGCACACGATAGTTGCGAAAAACATCGCCCAATTCCTCATACTTGACCTTGGCCAAGGGCGGGTACATCATCAGGATCAGGCCAATGGCGATGGGGATGCTGGTCTGTGTCCCTGCCGGACGGAGGGAGCCGATCCAGTTGCCGAACGCCGGCGCGAAATACCCCAGCGCCACCCCAAAGGCCATCGCCAGGAAAATCCACAACGTCAAAAACCGATCCAGAAATGAAAGTCTTTTGGCGATTCCATCGCTCATACATGAACTCCAGTCACAAATACTTCGCGGAACGTCCGAAGAAAGGGAAAACTGTAGTCATCTTCAATACGCCCAACACGGCCGATGGGTTTTCTATGTAATTGCTCTTCCAGCACCATGCCCAATTGGGGGCCATCTGCCTCCGGCAAGAGTCCCCTGTGTAAAGGAACCGTATTCGGATCTTGTCTGACATGCCCTATTCCTTCGTGAGCCTTATGCTGATGTCCTTCGGCAAGGCCAGTCCTGCCGCCACCTGCATTGCCTTGAACAGGCCAGCGGGAACCGCGCAACCAGCGCAGCACCCCGTCAAGGTCGAGCGGA
Organism: Phycisphaerae bacterium; assembly: GCA_026386805.1. Classification (GTDB taxonomy): domain Bacteria; phylum Planctomycetota; class Phycisphaerae; order Sedimentisphaerales; family Anaerobacaceae; genus PLanc-01. Next base: position 3,242 of record JAPLMX010000049.1, read on the forward strand.
CGGTTTGCATCAACATGCTCTGGGCCGCCGGGCTGATCTCCTGGTAAGCATCAATGGATTCCCGGTTTTTCAAGGCGGCGGCCAGCCGGCGGATATTCTCACAGTCGCTGGTTACCTCGAAGACCACCTGCTGGTTGTCCTCGCTGCTCGCCCTGGCCGAAGTCTTGAACCCGCAGACGCCCGCGTCAATCTCTACGATTGCTTTCACTCATCCCTTCCCAACATGGTGAGAGAGCGTTAGAAACAGAGTCTTCCCCGGCGTATTTATCCGCAACTCCCGCCTGGGCAACACCCCCCCGATGCCGGGGGGCGAGTGGAGAGAATACCGGGTGCGTTGAACACGCGGATCACCTTCTTCGATCCGCACACTGGGCACGCGATCTTCCGCTCGCTCATCTGAGCCGAGTACTCGGCAAAGGTCGCTTGAACCTCAAACGGTGCATGGCACGTGTGACATTCAAAATCATATCTTGGCATAGGGCGCCCCCTGTCTTGCCCGTTCGCGAGAACTCGATTCTCGTGCGTCAACGACCAACGGCCGCAGGTTCTGTCGCCCCCGCCGGCTCGAAGCCGCCGCCGGAGAACTTATTTCGCAACGTTGCCGTGCTCCGCTTCGACCAGAGCAACAATGTCGAACTGAACACGACCGTTACGCAGCCCGCTTCCTGGAAAATCACCGCAATAATGGGTGTCATCCAGCCCAGGACACCCAAGGTGAGCCCAATGACGTTGTAGATCATGGAAAAGAAGATATTCAGTTTGATGCGACGCATGACTTTCGCCGACATCCACATGAAATCGGCCACCCCTGAGAGATCATCGTTCATCAGGGTGACGTCGGCTGTTTCGATGGCCACGTCGGTGCCGCCAGCGCCCATGGCGATCCCCACATCGGCCAACGCGAGAGCCGGCGCATCGTTAATGCCGTCACCAATCATTCCGACGATATGGCCGTCGGCCTGCAAGGTCCTGACGGACTCTTGTTTGTGCTCCGGAAGTAACTCGGCCTGAAAACCGTCCACCCCGATGGCCTTGGCGACCGCTTCCGCCACCCGAGGATGATCGCCGGTCAGCATGGTTATTCTCTTAACGCCCATCGTTTTGAGCAACCGAATGGTTTCCGGAATCTCGGGGCGGATCTCGTCGGCAATCGCGAGCAAGCCGATCACTTCCTCGTTGTGCGCTACCAGGACGCCGGTGCGTCCCTGCTCCGATTGTTTTGCCATCTCCTGGTCCACCCGCGAGACGATGGGCACACCTGCCGCCTGAAGGAATGCCTGCTTCCCAACCCGAATGTTCGCGGTGTTCCATCGGGCCTCCACCCCCATGCCCGTCGTGCTCACAAAATGGTCCGGGTCGGGAATGTCGAGGTGCCTCTCTCGGCCGGCCGCCAGAATGGAACGCGCCAAGGGGTGCTCAGAGTACTTCTCGGCGATGCACGCTGTCCGCAGGATCTCGTCCGAGCCTTTCCCGTTAAAAGAGATGATGCTTTCCACCTTGGGCCTGCCGAAGGTGAAAGTTCCGGTCTTGTCCACCAGAAGGTGGTTTATCTTGTGACCCAGTTCCAGGAAGACACCGCCCTTGATGAGGACCCCCCGGCGCGCCATATTGGACACGCCGGCAGTCACGGCGGTGGGGGTGGCGATGGCGAAAGCGCAGGGGCACGCCACCAGCAGAACGGAGACAGCAACCTTGACATCGCCGGAAAGGCCGAAGGCGATGATGGCGAGCAGAACCACCGTCGGCAGAAACCACGTCGTGAACCGGTCCGCCATGTTCTGAACGGGCGCGCGGGTGCCCTGCGCCTCCTGCACCAAGTGCACGATTCTCGCCAGGGTGGTGTTCTCCCCTACCTTGTCTGTCCGAATCTCCAGACGGCCGGACTCGTTGAGGGTCCCGCTAAAAACACTGTTTCCCGGAAACTTCTCCACCGGCATGGACTCACCGGTGATCGGAGCCTGATTGACACTGCTCGCTCCGCCGGTCACCACGCCATCGACGGGAATTCGTGCGCCGGGTTTGACCACAACGACGTCGCCTACCTGGAGCTCGGCTACCGGGACGACGACCTCGTCCCCCTGTCGGCGAACCGTCGCCATTCTCGGGGCAAAATCCAGAAGGTCACGGATGCTCTTACGGGTCTTGTCCAGGGTGTAGGACTCCAGCACCCCGGCGGCGGCCATGATGAAAACGATAACGGCGGCGGGCCTGAATTCACCAATTGCCACTGTGGCCAGGAGTGCGACCACGACAAACACATTGACCGTGATCTTCCGCTTGAAAACGTCCTTGAACCCGGCAATGAAGCGTTGAAAGCCGCCGAAGATGACGGCTATAATGGCGAGCGCCGCATTGACGAAATATGGTCCGATTTCCCAGTGCGCGAGAATCCAACTCGTCAAGGTCAAAACTGCCACAACAACCGGGGCGATGGACAAGACGGCGAGGTCTTTGTAGTTTGAGGCATCCGGTCCGTCGTTACGACTCATTGCGTCCCCCTGCGCTACGATCAACCTTCTTTCCTTTGGCCTTCTCATCGCCGTTATTCGGATCGGAAGGGCCGCAACCGTTTCCTCCTGAACCGCAGCAGCCGCCGGTCTTGGTCATGGACTCCCAGATCGCGGCCAGGAAACCTTTCTTTTGTTTCTCGTCTTTCGCCTTAGTTTCCATTGTCGTATCTCCTTTCGGTTCGGGTTAGTTTTAGAACCTTGCCAATAAACAGATCCCTGCACGACGCCCGTGACGGCTCGGATCGGCACATCCGCGTACGCGCCCCCCCGAAATCGTTGTCTTGTCAGGCGTTTGCCTCTTTCTCGTTTTGGACGCCGGCCATCACGGCCAGTTCCTCTTGGCTCGGGTAGCTGCCATAGCTGACGATTTCCCCATCCACCAGGATCAAGGGAAGGCACTCCGTGCCTTGTGTGTTGATGGTGTTCACGACCGTTGCGTTGCTGATGAACGCCTCGTATTGCTGGCTCGGATTGTAGCGCTCCACCTGAACGCCTTGAGCACGCAGCCATTCGAGCGCGGCACTGAACTGCACGAGTCTCCTATCCAACACCTTCGGTCCGCACGCGCCGCTCGAACAGCACATGGGCGGATCGAATACTTCCACCAGATTTGCCATCTTCACGGTCCTTTTCTGTCAAAACGATGCTAATAAGTACAAACCCGCACCGACCAAGAGTACTCCCGCGACGACCCTGATTGCGGCATCGGCCTTCTGCACCTTGAGGGACGCCTTGCCAAACGACACGCCGAAGAGGATGGCGGCCAGCGGAAGGCTGAACCCGACCCCAAAGGCAGCCATGAGGACCATGCCCCACAGGATTCGCCCCATCAAGATGCTGGCGCCGATGACGATGTAGATGCCCGGATTGCACGGCAACGAAACGGCCGCTACACCGCCGCCAAGAAACAGGCCTCCCAACACCGCACCCATCTTTCCGCCGGAAGCCGAAGACGCGCCCTCTTTGCGCTCGCGGCTCGGCAGCTTGAAGGGAAGCAGTTTCAACGTCGCCAATCCCAAAAGGACCGCCACGACACCCGCGAACAGCTTCCAGTACCGTCCAAGAAACGCCTGCGTCGCTTGGCCGACCAGCCCCGCCACAAACCCGAGAATTATCAGTGCCAGCGTGGTCCCGACCAGGAACCAGACTGCTGAGACAAGTGCCCCACGCCGGTTGGTATCCTGTCGCGTGCCGGAGTAGGCCACCAGCACGCCCATCGCCGGCAACGTGCAGCACGCACTGGCGACGGCGCTAACCAGTCCCAACAGGAAAGCCAACGGCAACGCGACGGGCCCCATGCTGGCCGCTTGCAGAGCGTCGGTGATTGCCTTAAGCATTCTACTTGTACCCCCCAGCCCCAACGGGCATCTTCGCCATCATCTGTTGGCACATCTCCATCATGTCCATCGTGTTCGGTCCCATCTGCGAGCAAAAGACGGGGAACCAGACTCATCCAGTCAGCCAGCGACGCCGGGACCAGAAAGGCGGCGCTGGCCAGCGACATTTTCCACGGCCTTGAGCTTCTCGTCGATCAAGGCCGTCTCGTCGGCATAGTCCATACCTTCAGCGCAGAGGCTGAACGTCTCGAATCCTTCACTCGGCACGGGCGCCCCTTTTAGGGCGAGGCGTCTGTAAACTGCCTTGAGTATGTCAATTGCACCCTGCCGGCCCGCAGCCGCCTGCACCACAGCCCCCCGCGCTCGATGCCCCCACAAAGGCCTGAATGAGTTTTGTTTCGGTAATGTCCCCGGAAGCGGCACGCATCCCGCGCCCTTTGAAGGCGACCAGAACCCCCGGCACCGACATTTGGGCCGTAAGCAGATCGTAATCACGAGTCCCTGCCTTCAGCGTGAACAGGGCGATCTTGTACCCCTGGGACCCGATCCTGCTCGCCGCGCTCTTCATTGCCGTCGCGGGTGGATTGCTGGATGACCCGTTCTTCCCGGGCACGTACACAAAGACGGCATCGCTCGCCGCAGCCAGGGTGTTTAGCTCGGAAAGCGCCCCGATCTCCTTCGCAACAAACGGCTCCGGTGTCTTGGCGGCTTCGACCGCCGGTGTGGCCGAAACGCTCTCGGCTGGAGGCGTCTGTGCCACCGTGGGCGAGGCAAAAACGGCCGCGTCCGGCTGGCTTGGCGCCGTATTCGTTTTGACCACGGCCCGTGCCACCAGTGCGAGGGCGACGAGCAGCACGATCGTCCCCAGGATCAAACGCTTTCGCCCCAATGATCCCGTGCTGTGGCAGGCGCACCCTGGCGCACAATCCGACGCCTGTTGTTTCAGCACTTTCATGTTGTCTGGCTGCTTTCGGTCTTTGTTCGATGAACTCATTGGTCATTTCTCCTTATCTTGGTTTTCACGAACAACAACTCTTTCCATCCGGCGATGTCTGGCCGGTACAACAAGCGGAATTACTTTGCGTTGACGAATCCAACACGCTCTTGGCAAAAACCGTCATGGCAGACATAGATCCCTTTTCAACCTGATGGCCAACCGCGACGGCCTCTCGGATATCTTGCTCCTCAATCCCCATCTCTCTGGCTTTGCCCACGTGATAGGTCAGACACGGTTGGCAATGCGCTGTGACAGAGGCCCCGACGGCGATCAGTTCCCTGGTGTTGGCCGTCAGCGTTAGGGCCGGCTTGGCTGCTGTGATACTGAGACTCGTCACATAGTCTCCTGCCTTCGCTCCTTCGGGCAGATGTTCGACAACTCTGCGGTACAGCGGATCGTTCCAGTCTATCATGGAATCCACGTATCCCGGCTTGGGCGTCAGTTGAATCTCCACCAGTCCCGCCGCTTCGGCCATCGCGCGGGTCTGGTCCACCAAGACAGCTCCGGCCAGGCAGCCGATGAGAGATTCGACCATGTCCCTGATCTCGTCCGGCAGCGGTTTGAGCAGAGTCAAATCGGAGATGGCGACCCGCCCGCAGGGTTTCAGCACGCGTCCGACCTCACGCCAGACCTGCGGCTTATCCGGCGAGAGATTCAGCACGCAGTTCGATATCACCACGTCCACGCTCGCATCAGCCACCGGCAGGTGTTCGATCTCGCCCAGCCGGAACTCGACGTTGTCGAGTCCCGTTCGCTGCCTGTAAGCGGCCGTGCCACGTCGCGCCTTGCTCACCATGTCGGGTGTCATGTCCACGCCGATCACCCGCCCCGTCAGGCCGACTTTCTGCCCCGCGATGAAGACATCGAAGCCGCCGCCGCTGCCCAGGTCCAGGACCACCTCCCCTGTTTTGAGCTCTGATAGCGCTATCGGGTTGCCGCAGCCGAGCGATGGTATGTCTGCGGATATGTCCGCTAGTTCCTCTTTAGAATACAAAAGATCGGCGTTGCTGATATCGTTGGGTTCATCGCCGCAACAGCAGCTTGAGGCTTCCTCGGGCGGCTGGCAGCATGAAGTATGCTGCGCTGCTATCTGGCCATAGAGCTCCCGTACGGTTGCTTTGATTTGTTTCCCCTTTTTGTCGTCCATTGCTGACTCCTGTATAAGTGTCCATTACCATGATAACAGAAAGTGGTGAATGGTGGTCAACCCCCTGCTGTCCCCCTTGAAAGGGGGAAACAATATCCGAACCCCCTGTTAGTCCCCCATACGTTGGGGGACATTTAATAAATTAGGGGACACCCCTAAAACCCCACCAGGAGAATTTCTCCTGCACCTCTTTGACAAATCACGGAGGCGGTGAGCCAAGACCC
>JAPLMX010000204.1 GCA_026386805.1 Phycisphaerae bacterium
AGCTGTTCGGCGTGACGGTCAGCGATGGCGCCTACATCAAATACCTCGGGCCGGAGGGCCAGACGGGTGGGCCAACAAAGGTGACTTCCCCGTTCATGGCGGGCGAGGTCGTGGACCTCGTCGGGGCCGGCGATTCCTTCCGGGCGGGCCTGATCACGTACATCGCCAGCAATTTGGAGAGCTTTCGCAAAGGGGCGATCGACTTCGAGCGAGCCGCCCAGGCAGGCAACCTCTTCGCCTCCCTGTACATCAAGGCCCCGCTCGGCGATCGCTACGGACACATAAGACCGTACGCGAAGATGCTGCAAGTCCTGCAAACCAAGGGCGGCTTCGAGAGCTTCGAGACCCTGCGACAGGCGTTAGGTTAGAACGGATGGCCCAGTCCAGCTTACAGCCCCGATTCACAATCACCAACGCCATCACGGCGGCGCTGACCCAGATTGAGCGAGCGCGGGGTTTTCTCGAGGCCGCGACACTGTCCGAAGATTGGGTACGGGCGATGAGCGAACGGGCGCTGGTCTTGGAAGCCCACCACACAACCCACATTGAAGGAACGCATCTGACGCTGGACCAGGCCGAGCGACTGCTGGCCGGCAAGTCCGTGCCCGAGGCCGATCCGGACGATGTCCGGGAGCTGCTGAACTACCGCCAGGCATTCGAGTTCGTCTCCGAGTATCTCGCCAACAGCGCACCGATCACCGAGGGCCTGATCCGGGAGATTCACAAGCGTCTGGTGGAGGGCGTTCGCGGCGGAACGGCCGCACCGGGGCAGTACCGCAAAGTCCAGAACTATGTGGTCAACTCCGCCACCGGCAAGGCAGTCTATACGCCTCCCCCGGCTCACGATGTGCCGGTGCTGATGGCCGAGATGGTCGCGTGGCTCAAGGGGGCCGGTGAGGTGCATCCGGTGCTGGTCAGTGGCGTGGCACAGTATCAACTGGTCCACATTCACCCATTCCTGGACGGCAACGGCCGGACTTCGCGGCTGCTCTCGGCGCTATGCCTCTACCGAGTGGGATACAATTTCAAGCGGCTGTTCACGATCAGCGAATACTATGATCGGGACCGGCCGGCATTCTATGCAGCGATTCAGAGTGTCCGGGACCGGCAGATGGACATGACCGGTTGGCTGGAGTACTTCACCGTGGGTTTGTCCACCCAATTGGCGGAGGTGAAGCAGCGCGGTGAACGCGCCATCCATCGGGACGTGCTGGCGCGGGAGTATGAACTGACCAAACGACAGGCGAAGGCGATCGGCTACGCGCTCGAACACGGCCAGTTGACCATCCAGGAGTACGAGAACCTGTGTCCTGGCACCCACCGTCGCACACTGCAACGGGATCTCAAAGGATTGGTGGATAAGGGTTTGTTCGCTGTTGAGGGTGCGACCAATCACCTGCAATACAAGCTCGGTAAGAAAGGGATGCTATAAACTTGCGACAGACTTGCGACAAAACTTGCGACAAAGCTGCGACACGACTCGTGACATACTCGCGATAAAGGGTGCTGGGTCGATTACACGTGGAGTATCATGACATGGCAATGAAGAAGAGGCAATTTGGCTGGCAGGACAAGGTGATCAACCACGCTCAGATCGGCGGCATCGAGACTTCGGTACTGGACGAGGGGCCTGGCCGAGGGACCCGGATCGCCTGGATCAATACCGGCTCGGGACTTCGGTATAAGGTCGTCATCGACCGCGGGCTCGATATCGTCGATGCCTTCTACAATCAGCACAGTCTCGCCTGGTTCAGTCACGCCGGGGTGACGGCCCCGCGTCCCGATGCAAATAAGGGCTTGGAATGGCTCTGGACCTTCGCCGGCGGGTTGGTGACCACCTGCGGCCTGACGCACGTCGGCGGGCCGGAGACCGACGCATCCGGCGACCGCGGCCTGCACGGACGGTTCAGCAACCTCCCCGCCTGCGTGGAATCCATCGTGCAGCCCAATCTCGCCACGGGCAATCCCCAGATGAGCATCACGGCCCTCGTGAAGGAGTCTCGCGTCTTCGGGCCCAACCTCGAACTGCGGCGGACCATTGCCGGCACGCTCGGCGAGCCGACGATCCGGATTCATGATGTGGTGACGAACGTCGGCAACTCCCGGACGCCGCACATGCTCCTGTATCACTGCAACTATGGCTGGCCCCTGGTGGACAGGGGTACGAAGATCGTCTGGAAGGGCCGGTGCGCCTCTCGCGGCTTGGACATGGACAATGCCATCTTCAATGACACGCATGATTTCCGTACCTGCCAAGGCCCGCTGGAGCGTCATCGGGGCACGGGCGAGGCCTGCGGCTTCATCGATGCCACGCCCGACAACGACGGCATGTGCACCATCGGCCTGTACAACGAGAAACTCGGACTGGCGGTCGCCACGCGCTACAAGAAAAGGCAATTGCCGTCGCTGGCCAACTGGCAACATTGGGGACCCGGCGAGTACGTCATGGGCCTGGAGCCGGGGACGAACCCTCCCATCGGCCAGGCGAAGGCACGCGCGCAAAAGAAGCTTCTTCACTTGGACCCGGGCCAGAGCCGGACCTACGACCTCGAAATCAGCGTGCTCACCGGTGAGCGGGACATCCGGCAGTTCCTCAGAGCGGCAGGTCAGTAGCATGACGCAGCATACCTTCGTCGGTTTCGGCTTCGGGCCGATCCAAGCGGGACTCTTCGCCAAGGAAGCCTTCCAGAGCGGCAATTTCCGCCGGATCGTTGTCGCCGAGATCGACCAGCGGCTCGTCGAAGCCGTGCGGTCGAACAACGGCACCTATTGCATCAACGTCGCCCAGAGCGACCGGGTTGAGACGGTGAGCATTGAGGGCGTCGAGCTGCTCAATCCGGCGCACCCCGAGGAAGCCTCGGCCCTTCGGACCGCGATTTCCGAAGCTACCGAGGTGACAACCTGCCTGCCTTCGGTGAAGTTCTACGATTCGGCCCAAGACAACAGTGTTGCGGCGTTGCTGGCGGATGGCTTGCGCCGCCGCAAGGCCGAGGCGACGATTGTCTACGCGGCCGAGAATCACAACCACGCGGCCGAGATCCTCGCAGAGGCCGTCACGCAGAGGCTTCGCGTAGGGCGAGCGTCCCCGCTCGCCAATAGTCGTGCGAGGACGCACGACCTACCAAGACTCCAGTACCTCAACACCGTCATCGGCAAGATGAGCCAGGTGGTGACCGACCCCTGCGAGATGGCGGAACGGGGCCTGGTCCCGATTGCACCGGGGATCGACCGGGCATTTCTCGTGGAGGAGTTCAACCGCATCCTCGTCAGTAAGACGATCATTGCAGGCTTCGCCCCAGGCATCGAAGTCTTCGTCGAGAAGGACGATTTGCTCCCGTTCGAGGAGGCCAAGCTTTACGGCCACAACGCCATTCACGCCCTGCTCGGCTTCATCGGCATGCTCAAAGGATACGCGAAAATGACACAGCTCAAGGGCGATGCGCCTCTGATGAGCGTAGCCCACGAGGCGTTCCTGCAAGAATCCGGCGGTGCCCTGGTCCGCAAGTACGCCTCCCTCGGCGACCCGCTGTTTACCGAGGATGGTTATCGAAGTTACGGCGAGGACCTGTTGGAACGGATAACCAATCCCTATCTTGCCGACACGGTCGCCCGCGCCGCTCGCGACGTCGTCCGCAAGCTGGGAAGCGCCGACCGCATCTTCGGCACGATGACGCTGGCCCTCGAACACGGCGTCGAGCCAAGAAACATGGCGATGGGCGCCCTGGCCGGCATCGCCCTGCTATTGGCGAATGCCGACGAATACGGCCTGCCTGGAGAACCGAGAGCGCTCAACTGGCGGCACTTGGACGCCCGCCATCTCACGCAACTGCTGACCCACCTTTGGCAAAATCCTGCAGCGCCGGCCCTGCGAGAGCTTGCCGACTGCACCTGTGCCGCCCGCGAGCCTCTGGTGGCTCTGCTGGCGCAGTAACCTGCCCATGGATACGGGTGACAGACAACACCAGGTGGCTTACTTCTACGCGATGGCGGCGGTCGGTTTTTGGGCCACCTCCGCCACGGCGTTCAAGCTCTCCCTGGCCCACGTGGGCCAACTGCCGCTGCTGCTCGTTGCATCCGTGACCTCAACCGGCGCCTTCTTCGCTTACCTAGCCGCCACGGGCAGGCTGAGACTGTTGCGTGCCTTCACAAAGAGGGATTACCTTTGGTCGGCGGGACTGGGACTTCTGAACCCGTTCCTTTACTATGTAATCCTGTTCCAGGCGTATTCGCTGCTGCCCGCCCAAGAGGCCCAGCCGATCAACTTCGTCTGGCCGCTGACACTCGTGCTGCTCTCGATCCCGCTGCTGGGCCAGCGCATCGGGCTCCTGAGCATCCTCGCGATCCTGATCAGCTTCACCGGCGTTCTCGTCATTGCGACACACCCCGCCAAACCGGCGGATATTGTGGAGCTTCACTTCAGCAGCGGGCCGGGTGTTCTGCTGGCCCTGGGCAGCACGATCATCTGGGCCCTCTTCTGGGTCGTCAATACGAGGGACCGGCGTGACGAGGCAGTGCGATTGTTTGTGAATTTCCTCTTTGCCTCCGCTTACATCCTCATTCTGTCGCTCCTGCTCGGGCAGGCCCGGGTGGGCAACTGGCAAGGGCTGCTGGGGGGCATCTACATCGGCCTGTTTGAGATGGGCATCACCTTCTTAGTCTGGCTCAAGGCCCTCAAGAGCGCCAAGACCACCGCCCACGTGGTGAACCTGATCTATCTGGTCCCCTTCCTCTCGCTGCTCGTCATCGCGCTGGTGCTGGGCGAAAAGATCCTGCCGTCTACCATCATCGGCCTACTCTTCATCGTCGTCGGCATAATCCTGCAAAGAGCCTGGGGATAGACGGGTTGCCCAATCCGGCGCGTCCGCCAGCCTAATGTGTTTGCTCAGATTGGCCGAAATAGCAGGATAGTGCTAAAAATCAGCCCTCAGCAGTTACCGGCTTTGTGGGCGTTCAAGCATAATGACGGATAGTGGCGCTCAGGACAGAGAGCGTGATAGAAAGCCGACAGGGATTTCGGCGTAGTTCGACCGAAGTGCCGCTCCGGAGGCGGTGATCTCGGCGATTTTGAACCTTTTCATTTTCCCTTGGTTTCATATTATGGGTCTCGATCCACGAATCATGCAGGACTGGGAAATCGCTGAGGCGGCGGAAGACCAAATGAAGCCGATTCAGCAGCTCGCCGACGAGCTTGGGCTGCAGGGCAACGAGTTGATCCCCTACGGCAACAGGCTGGCCAAAGTCGATTATCAGAAGGTGCTGGCCAGGCTGCAAAACGCCCCTACGGCCAAGTACATCGACGTGACCGCCATCACCCCCACCCCCTTGGGTGAGGGCAAGACGACCACCACGATCGGCCTTGTCGAGGGATTGGGCAAGCTGGGCAAACGCGTCTGCGGGGCCATTCGCCAGCCGAGCAGCGGGCCGACCTTCAATATCAAAGGCTCCGCCGCAGGCGGCGGTCTGGCCCAGTGCGTACCGCTGACGCCCATTTCCATCCGCCTGACGGGTGATATCGATTGCGTCACCAATGCCCACAACCTCGCGATGGTGGCATTGACCTCGCGGATGCAGCACGAGCGCAACTACGACGATGCGCGGCTGGCGAAGAGCAACCTCAAACGCTTGGACATTGACCCGAACCGCGTGCAGATCGGTTGGGCTATCGATTTCTGTGCGCAGGCCCTAAGGAAGATCCGCATCGGGCTGGGCGGCAAGATGGACGGCTTCGAGATGGACTCGGGCTTTCAGATGACCGTCGCCAGCGAGGTGATGGCGATCCTGGCCGTCGCGAGAGACCTGAAGGACCTGCGGGAGCGGATTGCCCGGATGGTCGTCGGCTATAGCCACAGCGGCCGGGAGGTCACGACCGCCGACCTTGGGGTCGATGGCGCCATGACCGCCTGGCTCATCGACGCGATCAATCCCAACCTGGTGCAGACCCTTGAGGGGCAGCCCGTATTCATCCACGCCGGGCCGTTTGCCAATATCGCCATCGGCCAAAGCTCGATCATCGCCGACCGGCTCGGCACGAAACTGGCGGACTACCACGTCACCGAGAGCGGCTTCGCTGCCGATATCGGATACGAGAAGTTCTGGAACCTCAAGTGCCGCATGTCGGGGCTGCGGCCCGACGCCGTGGTGATCGTCGCCACGATCCGGGCCTTGAAAATGCACGGCGGTGGTCCGGCCGTCAAGGCCGGCATGCCGCTCGATCCCGCGTATACCAGCGAGAACGTCGGACTGGTCGAGAAGGGGTGCGAGAACCTCGCCGCCCACATTGAGATCGTCCGAAAAAGCGGCGTGCGACCGATCGTCTGCGTCAATGAGTTCAAAACCGACACCGAGGCGGAGATCCGCACCGTCCGAAGGACCGCCGAGATCCAAGGCGCAAGGGCCGTCACGTCCGCCCACTGGCTCAAAGGCGGTGCCGGGGCCGCCGAATTGGCCCAAGCGGTAATCGAGACCTGCCGCCAGAAGAACGATTTCCACTTCCTCTACGACCTGACGATGCCGCTGCGGCAGCGCATCGAACTGATCGCCCGCGAGGTGTACGGCGCCGATGGAGTGACCTATACGGACAGTGCTCTGGCCAAAGCCAAAGCCCTGGAGGCCGAGTCGCTTGGCACCAGGCTGGGCACCTGCATGGCCAAGACGCAGCAGAGCCTGTCGCACGATCCCCAGCTCAAGGGCCGGCCGCGAGGCTGGACGCTTCCCATCAATGACATCCTGGTGTATAAAGGGGCGGGTTTCGTTGTCCCCGTGGCCGGGGAGATCAAACTGATGCCCGGCACCGGCTCCGATCCGGCCTTTCACCGAATCGATGTCGATGTCAACACCGGAAAGGTCAAAGGATTGTTCTGATTGCGGATGGCGGAAAACGAATGACGGCAAGGATCATCGATGGCAAGCAGGTGGCGGCCGAGATACGGGCCGAGCTTAAGGAGGAGATCGCCAGGCTCAAAACACGCGGGATCGTACCTGGTTTGGGCGTCATTCTGGTGGGCGATGACCCGGCCTCGCGATCCTATGTGACGGGCAAGGAGCGAGCCTGCGAAGAGATCGGCATCTACTCCGATGACAACCGCCTGCCCGCGAAGACATCCCAAGATGAGCTGATTGCTCTCGTGAAGCGGATGAACGCCAACCCGCGCATCCACGGCATCCTGGTCCAACTGCCACTCCCGAGGCACCTCAACGAATCCGAGGTGCTCCTCGCGATCCACCCAGACAAGGACGCCGATGGACTCCACCCTGTCAACATAGGGCGCATGGTGACGGGCGAGAAAGCCATTTTGTCCTGCACCCCGCATGGCGTACTGCAATTGCTTGTGCGTAGCGGCGTGGCTATCGACGGCGCGCACGCCGTCATCGTCGGCCGCAGCAATCTCGTGGGAAAACCGCTTGCCAACATGTTGATCCAAAAGAGCCCCACGGGCAACGCGACGGTCACGGTCTGTCACACACGAACGAAGAATCTCGCCCAGTACACGCGGCAGGCCGACATCCTCATCGCGGCCATAGGCCGGCCGGGCACAATCACCGCCGACATGGTCAAGGACGGCGCCGTCGTGATCGATGTCGGCGTCAGTCGCGTCGACGATGCAACGAAGAAGGCGGGCTATCGCCTTGTCGGCGACGTCGATTTCGACGCCGTGAAGGAGAAAGCCTCGCTCATCACCCCCGTCCCCGGCGGTGTCGGCCCCATGACCATCACCATGCTCCTCTACAACACCGTGGCCTCGGCCAAGCGAGCCGCCGGGCTGGACTGGTAGGCAGAGCCTTGCGTTCTGGCTGGGCGGGACGCTATCATACCTTCCACGATGGAATTCCCCACACGGCACCACGTATCTCTGGGTGGTATCCTCAAGGCCGTCGGCTTTGAGGCTGCCACCCACTATCTCCGAAATCCTTGAGGGTAATCCGTATGAGTCGTTACTGGCATCTCTTCGTTGTTTTCGTAATCCTTCTTGCGGCTGGCGTCTTGGCCTCCGGTGCAGATACGCATACAGACGGCCCACCAATGCCGACGGACACGCCGCTATACCTGCTGACGTATGACCACGGGGGGCTGGTTCTGTGGGGTCGAGACCACTTTGTCAAGTACCTTCACAGCGCCGTGGACTGGCTGGATCGGTATCCGAGCTTCAAGATCGGCTTGGACAACGAGGCGTATACCTACGACAAGCTGGCCGAGCAGGACCCGACGGTGATTGAGGAGATTCGCGGGTACCTGAGCAAATACAAGGGCCGGTTCGGCATCGGGACGTGCACCTATGGCCAGCCGCTATCGGTCTTCATCAACGAGGAGTCCAACATCCGGCAGATCGAGTACGCCCTGGCCGCCGACCGCAAGTACTTTGGGACGGCGCCGGACGTGTACCTGATGAGCGAGCACGCGCTGCACGCGCAGATTCCGCAACTGCTCAAGGGCTTTGGCATGCACGGCGCGATCATGCGGACGCACTTCATGATGTACGGGTACAACCCCTGCTTCGACGCGCCCATCGGCTGGTGGGTGGGGCTGGACGGGTCACGCGTCGCGACGATCCCCACCTACAAGGGCGAGGGGGCACAATTCGGCAAGACCACGGTCGATAATTGGATCTTGACGCGCTACCCGAACCCGGACGCACAAAAGTCACCCGCCGACTTTCGCAAGGAGTTCAGTCGCCTCCAGCCGCTGCTGGCCAGCCGTGCGGACGATGCCGGCCTCCGGAAGGAAGAACTCGTCAAAGAGTGCGAGGGGAAACCCGGTTTCAAGTGGGTTCTGCTTGAGGAATTGCTCCCTTCGTTTCCTGCTCCGAAGGACGAACTGCGGACCGCCGCCAACGACTTCATCGTGCGAATGCCCTGGGGCTACTGCGGCAACGAGATTTGGAACCAGTCCCGCCGGGCCGAGGTAGGCGTCCTCACGGCGGAGAGACTCACTGCGATGGCGGTCCTCGCCGGGGGCGATGGCGACGAGGCCGAGTTGGACAGAGCTTGGAAGAATCTGCTCGTGGCCCAACATCACGATATTCAGATCTGCGGACTGCTCGCGGACGCGCGCAAATTCCTGCCCGAGTCGATTCGTTTGTCGCAGGAGATCACCACGAAGTCACTGCGGCGAATTGCCGCGCGGATGGCTTCGGGAGGTTCTCCGCAATTGGTCGTGTTCAACCCCGTCTCCTGGCGGCGGCAATCGTGGATCGAAGTCCCCGCGGCGTTCGAGCGGGGCTACGCGAAGGGCCTGGAGGTCCGTCACGACGGCAAGGTCGTGCCGGCCGTCATTGTGTCCGCCGATTCGTATTCCGACGGAAGCTTGCGCGAGGCCAAGCTGGCGGTTCTCGCAGACCTCGATGGGCTCAGTGTGGGAGCGTTTGAGCTACGGCCGACAACGCCGGGGGCGGCGACGAGCGATCCTGACACGATGCAAGTAGACAGCGAACGCCTGGCAATCACGACGCCGTTCTGGGAGGTTCGTTTCCTCACGGACGGAGGCATATCCTCGATCAAAGACAGGCGTAGCGGACAGGAGTTTCTGCGGCCGCAGGCGACGAGCGGCCTGTTTGCGGGAAAGGTCGATGGGCGGGACATGGTCTCGAAGGGGCACTGGTCCCTGGAAGCGGCGCGCGCCGGCGGGACCTGGGCCATCGCCCGCCAAAGCGGCCTGATCGGCACGATCCCCTATACCCTGGAGATGAAGTTCTATCGGGAGGACCCGCGGATCGACTGCTGGACACGTTTTCGTCTCTCAGGAGAGAAGATCGGGCGAGTCACCGACAACGTGCGCGACCCGGTCTCCGGGTTCGTTCATGAGGACAAGCTGCGGTTCAAGCTGCTGCCGGCACTGAGCGAGAGCGCGGTCGGCATTCGGGACCTCCCCTTTGCGGTGAGCGAGACAACAGACCGCTACGTCAACGGGCTGTACTGGACCGCCGTGGCGGACGCGGACAAAGGAATCGCTGTGTTCAACAAGGGGACGATGGGAGCGGTGCATGAGAAGGATGGCGGGTTCTCGATTCCTCTGGTCTACGCCGCCTACTACGTCTGGGGCACGAGGATGCTCACCGGCGACTTCGAGTACGAATTCGCCCTCTATCCCTTCACGGGCGCCTGGGCCGGCGCCGACCTGCATCGGCACGCCCTGGAGTACAACTTCCCACTGGTGGGCACGGCTGCACCCGGCGCCGGCGGGAGTCTGGGCGGGACATTCCAGCCCGTCAACGTTCAGTCGAGTGACACGGTTGTCTCGGCCCTGTACAGCCGCAGCGGCAAGACCTATGTGCGAGTGTACGACTACCAAGGCACGGGAGGCGAGGTGACGCTTACCTGCGCCGTAGGTCAGACTCGCGCAAGCGAGGTGGATCTTGGGGGACGCGACGCGGGCGCCTTGCCGAATACCTTCTCCGTCAAGCCGTGGGAGATCAAGACCGTCAAACTGAAACGGCCTATTGAGTAGGGTCCAACGGCCGGGTAGAATGTCCTGCCTATGGTTTGCGCAGCAGACAACAGTGTTCGTATCGTGAACGTGGGCACACCTTCCCTGATAGCACAATCCAAAGGAGACACAACATGACGCACATCACGCGTAGACAGTTCGTGAAAGGATCGGTCGCCGCCGGGCTGGGCATGGCTCTTGCCACCCCCATGTCACGGGTCCTGGGGGCCAATAATGACATCCGCGTGGCGGTCGTCGGCATCAATGGCCGGGGCAGCGATCACATCAAGGCGTTTGGCGACATGAAAGGGGTGCGGCTCGTGGCCTTTTGCGACGTCGATCGCAAGGTCCTGGGCAACAAGGCTCAGGCTTTCGAGAAGAAGTACAGCCGGAAAGTGGACACGTACGTCGATATTCGCAAGCTGCTCGAAAACAAGGACATCGACGCCATCTCCATCGCCACGCCGAACCACTGGCATTCGCTGGCCACGATTTGGGCCTGCCAGGCGGGCAAAGACGTCTACGTAGAGAAGCCCTGCAGCCACAACCCCTTCGAGGGGCATAAATGCCTGGATGCCGCCCGCAAATACAGGCGGATCGTGCAGCACGGCACGCAGAGCCGTTCGAGCAAAAGTTGGGCCCGGCAGGTGGCGGCCATCGCCAGCGGCAAATACGGCAAGCTCTTGGTCTCGAAAGGCGCAGCCTCCAAGGGTTCGGCGACCGGCCGGTGGAGCATCGGCTTCAAGCCGATCAAGGAGCCGCCGGAGACGCTGGACTACAACCTCTGGCTGGGCCCGGCGCCCGAGCAGCCGTACCACGAGAATCTGGTTCACTACAACTGGCACTGGTTCTGGGACTTCGGCAACGGGGAGATTGGCAATCAGGGGGTCCATGAGATGGACAAAGCCCGCTGGGCGATCCCCGGGGGGACCCTGCCCCAGAGTGTGATCAGCATGGGCGGCCGCTGGGTGAACTCGACGGAGGGCCATCCGCCCTTCACCGACCAGGCCCAGACACCCAACTGCCAGTTGACGATCATGGACTTTGGTGGGCCGCTGCTGGTGTTCGAGGTCATCGGTTTGGTCGATCGAGTGGGCGTGGACGGAAAAAAGTATCCGAACAATGTCGGCAACGAGTTCTACCTGGAGGCCGGAGTCATCAAGGGCGGCAAGTTCTATCCGAAAGGTTCCGACCAGGCCGAAGACCTTGTGGCCGTCGATGTCAAGATGGGCCCTGGCGGGGACCACTTCGAGAACTTCATCGAGGCCGTGCGGAGTCGCAAGATGGAAGACCTCAACGCGGATATCGCCGATGGATATCTGTCCGCCGCCTGCTGCCAGTTGGGCAACGTCTCCTACCGCCTTGGCGAGCAGGTCGCCGGCACGACCAAGCCCGACGTGCTCGGCAAGCATGAAGAGATCGCCAAGTCGTGGGAGAGGGTCTCAGAGACCGTCAAAGGCGCGATTGGTCTCGACATCTCCAAGAACACCTACCAGCTTGGGCCGATGCTCACGTTCGATCCGAAGGCGGAGAAGTTCGTGGGTAACGCGAAGGCCGATGCGCTGCTAACCCGACCGTATCGCAAGCCCTTCGTCGTGCCGGAGCAAGTGTAGAATCGGCGTCGGCTATCGCAGATACCAATGTGCAACCAGGGCATCCAACGGCACGGCTGGATGCCCTTTCTGTCCTTAGCCATCACGCCGGCCGGCCGTCTTTGGCCCGGTTTCGCATCTCATTCACCGCTTGCCAAAGCCGCCCGATCTCCTTTTTGAGTTCCTCCATGCCGCGCATCAGCTCGTCCTTGAACTGTGGGCCCGGCTGCCTGGAGCCATCTTTCTTCTGCTCCTCCAACTGGCGTGCCACGGTCTCGGCCTTCTCACGCTGCCGGCGGGCATCGTCCATCCGTCCCTCGCGCTCGGCCTGCTCGGCGGACCGGAGGATGTCCTGGACCTCAGGAGACATCTGCCGACCGGACTCGCCTTTCTCACGCGGCCCCTGCTCTCGCAGCTGCTGCTCCATGCGGTCGGCCTCCTGCCAAGTGCGTTTGGCATCGTCCATGCGGCCCTGCTGCTTGGCCTTCTGTGACTCATCTCGCAGACGCTCGATCTGCTTCTTGATCTCCTGCGGCTCGTTCATGCGCTGGCCTTGCGGCTGATTGGGTTGCCTCCCGTTCTGTTCCTGTCCTTGGCGAGCGATGGTCTCTGCTTTCTCCCGCATTCGGCGGGCATCATCCATCCGGCCTTCGCGCTCCGCTTGATCGGCAGCCTTGCGTATGTCCTGGACTTCGGGAGGCATCGGCCGGCCGGGCTCGCCCTTCTCGCCCGGTCCTTGCTGGCGCAACTGCTGCTCCAGCCGCTCGGCCTCCTGCGAGACACGCTGGGCATCCTCAACGCGGCCCTGTTCCTTGGCCTTCTGTGCCTCATCGCGCAGACGCTCAATCTGCTTCTTGATCTCCTGCCGCTCATCCATTCCGGGGCCCTGCGGCATGGGTTGGAGCTGCCCCCTCATTTGCCCGGGTCCCATGCCCTGCGGGCCTCTGCCGCGATTCATCAGCCGCGAGGCCATACCGTCAAGCTCATCCGCCTGACGGCGTAGCTGGTCGGCCAGTTCCTGCGCCTCTCTCGATCGGGCCCGCAGCTCATCGGCCTGCCGGCGCATCATGGGGACAGGCAGTCCGGGACTCATGAGGGCTTGTGGCTGAGGCTGCATGACCGGTCCAGGCATGCCCGGTGAGCCAGGCATACCGCCCGGACCACCGTCTCGACGATCCTGCGCCTGCACAGCCGTCACAAAGGCCAGAATAGCCACGACAACCACCAACACAACGCTCTTTCCTCGCAACATCTTTACAGCCTCCCTTTCTTCTACGGTGCTTCTACACATGTTTCGGTCTGTTTCAGTCACGAGACATCAAACCACAATTTGCTCTTTCTCAGAATCGAATCGCGTCGTCTTGCCCGCTCGCAGGCCGAGCATACCCATCTGCAAGGCGGTCTGGACGCGATAGGCCAGATCCATTGTGCTGGCCGTCTCTTTCTTTCCGGACCGGCAGCAGGCCAGGAAATCCCGCCAGTATCCGGTGAAATCCTCGCCGTGCTCGATAGCGAACCGCTGCGGTTTCTTCTTCGAGCCGTCGGCAGGCACGAAAACGATCTCATTGCCCTGGATCGTCAAGGTGCCGTCCCAACCACGGATCACGGGGATTCGCCCGGGCGCCCCGCGACTGCCGGCCCCCTGGTAGTCGTTGCCCTGCGTTCCCAGGACCGCGACCGTGATGCCCTCCGGGTAGTCGATCAGCGTGTTAAATGTGTCGGGGATCTCCCGTTCCTGGTAGCGAAATTTGCCGCCGGTAGCGACCACCATGCTCGGCATCTTGACGCCCAGGATGTGGAGCACGGGCGTCAGGCTGTGCGGAAACAGGTCAGTGGAAGGCCCGCCGGAGTAGTCTTCATACATCCGCCATCGGAAGAACCGACTAACATCGAATGGCCGCTTCGGTGTGTCGCCAAGGAAGGCATCCCAATTTAGGTCGGGCCCCGGCTTGGCATTTGGGTCGTCGATCGGCATGCCGCGCTCGCCCCAGTCGCCGACGCGGAAATAGCCGCACTCGGCGTGGATCGGTTGGCCGATCAAGCCATCCACTACGAGCTTCCTCATCTGGTGATACGCCGAGTCTGACATCCCCTGCGTGCCAAGCTGAAACACGCGATCCGACTCCCGGACCGTGCGGGCCAGTCTCTTCGTCAGTTCGAACTGCCGCCAGTGGGTCACGGGCTTTTCGCAGTAGACGTGTTTGCCGGCCTTGATCGCGTCGATGGCCTGCTGGCCGTGATGATGGTCCGGCGTGGCAATGCAGACCACGTCCACGTTCGGGTCAGCCAGCAGCTCATGGTAATCCATGTACCCTTTGCCGCCGTAACCCTCGGTTCGCTGCTTCATTCGCGGCCGGTAGATGTCGCAGGCCGCGACAATCTCGACCGGCTCCTTTCCCTGCGTCTTGAGCCAGTGCACCGCCTGGAAATGGGTGCCGCTGCGTCCGCCGCAGCCGATGAACCCGATACCGATCCGCTCGTTGGCCCCCAGCACCTTGCCAACAACAGGCCTCTGAGCCACGCCCACCAGTGCCGCACCGGCGATAGCGCCTGCGCCGTACATGAACCCGCGCCGGCTGATTTCTTCGTTGCGATTCTCTTCTCTTTCGCTCATGGCTATCTTCCTAAATGCTAACGTACAGTATTCTCGGGAACGCCCAACAACGTGGAAATCATTGGTCATATGTTGCCGGTCATAGCGGACCTTCCATCTTCACCCACTCCTTGTAGACCGCGTCGATCTGCTCCGTCTCCGGCCGGCCATCCCACAGAGCCACACCGTATCGCAACGTCAAAGGCTGGAGGGAAGACACTTCAAGCGGCTCTTCATGCAGCCTTAAGGTGGCCGACATGTAGGCAAAGGGCTTGGCCATTGTAAACCAGGTCGCCGGGAATCGGGGATTCTCCGGGTGGTCGAACATCGCGACGGTGACGGTCTTACCATCGGCTTGTGCCGTGTAGGCGCACCACCGCGAACGCACCAGCCGCTCTTCGCCACGGAAAATGACTCCGGGATTGTTGTCCGGATTACGAAACTCGCCCGTGGCATCCATCGACTGGACGAATCGCATGCCCAGCCCGTGATAGTGGGAACCGCTCAAAGCGACAGGCTTCTTTTTGAGAGGCGCGGATAGCCTGGACCCCCACGCTAGGAAGGTTGCTTCCGGTTTCCCTATCCGACCGGCCGTAACAGTTCGGGATTCGGACAGCAGCAGCGCACTATCGGATTGAGAAACCCAACGCACGTATTCGTGAAAGCGGGCCAGACGACGGCCTTTCAGTTCGGTCACAGCTTCGTCGCTGAATCGCCTGTGCTGCTGCTTGCCGGGCAGCAGCTCGAAATGGCCGTCTGCCGGCCCAACGGCTTCACCCCAGAAATCGATGTTGTCCACGGCATAGGCGAACATCAGGCCGTGGTGATGCAAATGATCCGGCGGGGCATCAAGCAGGACGTTGACGCCGCTGGGCGTGCAAAGCTCTTTGATATAGGGCTTGAACGGGACATTGGCATAGCGGTATTGGAGCAGATTCGTGCTGCCCGTCCGCACTGTCACGGTGTTTGCGTCTATGATGATCTGTTGCGCCCCAGCGGTCTGCAACAGCATCAGAATGCCGAGCAGTACGGCTGCAATTGTGGGCACACGATTGCCGGTCATTCGGTCACCTCCCTCCTTCCTCACACGAATTGCTTCAGGTGCTTGATGCTCCGCTCGGCCTGCTCGACGGTTCCGCACTCGACACTCATTACGATGTCGCGCGGGGCACTCTGGCAGACCTCCACGACCCGCTTCCAATCGACCACGCCGTCGCCGCAGGCACAGCCGACCGCCGTGCCGGTCACCTTGCCGCGCTCCGCATCCGATTGCTGCACCGAGATATCCTTGGCGTGCAGGTGGACCAGCCTAGTTCGAACGTGACGCAGCCACTGGATCGGATCCTGGCCCGCGAGATAGCTGTTGCCCGTGTCGAAGTTGATCCCAATCACTTTCGAGCGGACGAGCTTCTGAATTCGGTCCAGCCCTTCCGGTGTCTGGCTGTACTGTTGGTGCGGTTCGATGCCGATCAGAATACCTCGCGGCTCGGCGACGGCGGCGACCTCCTTGAGCACGTAACGCATCAGCACGAAATCTTCCTCTTCCGTGGTCCACGCGGGCTTGGCACCTTCATCCGTATTGACCACCGGCGCCCCACACTCGGTCGCGAAGCGAACCGCCTGCTTGAGGTACTCGGTGCCAATCTCCGGCTTGCACAGCGGCGTGTGAGCAGACAGCCCCGACAGCTTGATGCCCGCCTTCTCACAGGCTCGCTTGATCCGGTACGGGTCGTCCAGCATCGAGACGCTGTGAAAGTATCCGGCCTCGCTGAGCAACTCCCGGCCCCAGTGCACCATCGGCTCCACGTACTCGTAGCCCAGCTTGGCCGCCTTTTCCACGCCCCATTCGAAGGGCTTGTCCGCATGCCGCACGAACTCCATGTTCACGCCAATTCCAATCTTCATTGCCGCACTCCTTCAGAAGTCGTTTCTATGAGTTGAAAATCGCCCGCAGATGGTCCATCGTCACAAACAGCAACGACAGCAACGCAATGAACCACATCGTCGGCTTCACGTCCCCGGCCTTGCCCGCGACCAGCTTGATCAACGCGAAAGAGATGAACCCAAAAGCCAAGCCCGTGCTGATGCTGTAGCTTAGCGCGATCATCACCAGGATGATAAAGGCGGGGAGCGCCTCTTCCATGTTCGCAAAGTCGATCCGCTTGATCTCCTTCATCATAAAAAGCCCCACCATGACGAGCGCCGGCGCCGTCGCATACTCCGGCACGATCCCAACCACCGACACAAACAGCAACGCGAGGACAAAGCATAGGGCGGTGACGAGAGCGGTCAGGCCCGTGCGTCCCCCCTGCTCGATTCCGGCGGCCGACTCGATATAAGCGGTGACGCTGGACGTGCCGAAGAGGGCTCCGATCATGCTCGCGGAGGCATCGAGGACCAGCAGCCGGCCCAGTCCCCTGATCTTCCCCTGTTCGTCGACCATCCCGGCCTCGTGGCAGCAGGCGACCAGCGTGCCGATGCCGTCGAACATGTCCATGAACATCAGGGTGAAGATGCTTCCGAAGAGGCTCCATTTCAAGGCCCCGAGGATGTCCAGTTGGAGTGCGACCGGCCGGATGTCGAAACTGAAGGAGACCAGCGACGCCGGCCGCTCGACGTAGCCGAAGGCCACCGCCAGGAGCGTCGAGAAGACGATGCCGATGAGCAGCGCCCCCTTGACCTTGCGGATCTCCAGAAACGCCATCAGCAGCAGGCCGGCCAGACCGATCGCCACGGTCCCCGTGATCGGTCCCGCCGAGACAAGTGTCGCGTCGTTCTTGACGATGACTCCCATATTGACCAAGCCGATGAACGTGATGAACAGGCCGATGCCCACCGAGATGGCCGTGATGAGGCTCACGGGAATCGCCTCCACCAATCGCTTCCTGAGCCCGACCAACGTCAGCACGACGCCCAGCAGGCCCGAGAGGAACACGACCCCGAGGGCGGTCTGCCAGGTGATCTGCCCGGCCTTGACGAGGCTGTACGCAAGGAAGGCGTTGAGCCCCATGCCCGGGGCCATCGCAATGGGGGCGTTGCCGACCAGGCCCATGATGGCCGTCGTCACGGCGCTCGCGATGCACGTGACGATGACCAAGGCCTGCCGGTCCATGCCCGCCGCACTCAGGATGGCCGGGTTCACGAAAATGATGTAGGCCATCGTGAGGAAGGTGGTGATGCCGGCCACCACCTCGGTCTTTGCTATCGTCTTGCGTTTCTCTGCCACGGAGCTCTCACTCCACATTGGGACCTCTCGTCACTGCCTGTATGATCTTCACCACAAGGCTGGCCGAATTCTTCGCGGCCATCGCGTAGAACAGTTGTTTGTCCATGATGGCGCTCTGGTCCGCCTTGTCGCTGATACTTCGGAGGACAAGGCAGCCGACGCCACGCTGGTAGCACAGTTGCGCCACGGCGGCCCCTTCCATCTCCACCGCGCTGGCGCCGAGTTCTTGGGCCAGTTCCACCCCCTTCTTCTTCGAGGCAACGAACACGTCGCCTGTGACGACCGTCCCGGCGACAACCTTCACGCGCCGCTGACCCGTCTGCTGCTTGACCAAGTCAAAAGCGGTCTTCTGAGCGGCACGTTGGGCGGCCTCCAGGAGTCCGGGGTCGGCGGGAAAGAAGACGGGATTAGGCTCACCGGTCATCCGGCTCTTGACCCCGCCGTAGTCGATGCCGCCCGCCGACAGGGTCCCCATGTCGTGATAGGCCGTTTGCTTGGCGATGACGATGTCCCCCGGTTCCAGATTCGGATCGACGCCGCCGGCGATTCCGATGAAGATGACCCGCGTGGGCCGGAAGTGTTCGAGCAGCAGCGTCGTCGTCATGGCGGCGTTCACCTTGCCCACTCCGGTCCACGCCAGGACGACGGGTGTGTCCCCGATTCGTCCCGTGATGAATTCAATCCCCTCGATCTCCTGTCGCTTGGCCTCGGTCAGCATGCCCTGGAGCAGCGCAACCTCCTGGTGGAACGCTCCCAACACGGCCCACGGACGAGAAACAGGATCGCGCCTGGGCGCCATCGTACAGGAAGAGAGCAAGAAAGCACCTGTGAGGCAGAGCACCACGACGAGAAGAGGTCGTTTCATGGCTTCTCCTACTCCAACCATGCGTCCGTCCGTTCGTGAAAGCTGCGTGAGCATCCTCGCTCACCGGGAGAAGTCGTGCGGAGCCGC
This sequence comes from Phycisphaerae bacterium, assembly GCA_026386805.1. Classification (GTDB taxonomy): domain Bacteria; phylum Planctomycetota; class Phycisphaerae; order Sedimentisphaerales; family Anaerobacaceae; genus PLanc-01. Next base: position 18,784 of record JAPLMX010000204.1, read on the forward strand.
ACGACCTACAAGCTGCAATGCGAGCGAGAGGAGTCGAACCTCCACGTCCTTAACGGACACCAGGTCCTAAGCCTGGCGCGTCTGCCGATTCCGCCACGCTCGCAGCGGGACGAGTCCCCAACGCCGACTTCCGGCGGGGATCTGACGTCCTGGCCATCCACGCTATTATCACCGGTTGGGGGCCTCGCATCAACCGAAAATCATTCTTGTTGCGGGACCGCCTATTCCCCCATTTTCCAGGAAGGCTCTTGACGTCCACGGGCGCGTCACCACAATGGGGGGCAATAGCGCCGGGGTCGCGCGTGAGTCGGGGCCTCACAATGCTTCGGCGGTCGATGGACAGCGACCGGCGCCGCTGATAAATGGTGAGTGATGGAGGTACGGGAATGGCCGAACGGGTGACTTACCACGTCGTGCCGGGCGAGCACGGGTGGAACGTCGAGCAGGAGAATACGGGCAAAGTGGTCAGTAACCACCGGACGAGAATTGAGGCCATTCTGCGAGGCCGGGACTTGGCGCAAGGCCAGGAGTACAGCCTGCTCGTTGTTCACGACCGCGATGGCCAAGTGGAGAGGCAATACAACTACGGCCGATTCCCCCAGAGGAATCCGCAGGACAAGTCAGCGGAACAGTCCGAGGTCAACCCCTGAGGATTCATGATCTACGATTGACGATTTATGATTGGCTGTCGCCTTGAGGACGGTGAATCGTATATGAGAAATCGTGAGGTGATCCGTATGAGGCGATTGATGCTGCTGGCGATGGAAGCCGCCACCGCTGGATTGCTTGCATTGGGTGGTCCCGCCCAGGGCGGCGATGTGAAGTGGAAGCACTTGTCCAGCGTCAACGGCGATCTGCCGGCCCCGAATTCCGGGAAGGAACAAACGGCCAGCCTCGTCTGCGACATCGACAAGGACGGCATCAACGATTTCGCCATCGCCGAGCGGACGCAGGCGCCCGCCCTGGTCTGGTACCGCCGGGGCGCCTCCGGTTGGACCCGGTACATCGTCGAGAGCGAGCCCCTGCACATCGAGGCGGGGTCCGATGCGCTCGACATCGACGGCGACGGCGACCTCGACATCGTGTTCGCGGGTGACTTTCAAAACAACAAGGTCTGGTGGTGGGAGAATCCGTATCCCGATTTCGACCCGCAAAAGCCGTGGAAGCGACACGTCATCAAGGACTTCGGCGGCAACAAGCACCACGACCTGATGTTCGGCGACTTCAACGGCGATGGCAGGCAGGAACTCATCTTCTGGAACCAGGGCGGGCGGAAGCTCTACCTCGCGGCGATCCCGGAGAATCCCCGGCAAGCCGCCACGTGGAAGTGCACGAAGATCTACGAATATTCCGGCGACAGTGAGATGTTCCAGCGGCAAACCCGGCCCTACCCGGGTTTCAAGGCCGTCAACGAGCATGAGGGGCTGGCCAAGGCCGACATCGACGGCGACGGTAAGCTCGACATCGTCGGCGGCGGCCGCTGGTTCAAGCACATCAGCGGCACGACTTTCATGCCGAACCTCATCGACGCGGGCTACCAGTTCTCCCGGGCGGCGGCCGGACAGCTCATCGAAGGCGGCCGGCCCGAGGTGGTCCTCGTCGTCGGCGACGGCTGGGCTCCCCTGGTGATGTATGAATGGCAGAAAGGGACTTGGGTCCCGACCGAACTGATTCACGAAGTGGATTGCGGCCACTCCCTGGCCATCCTGGACTTCAACAAGGACGGCCACATGGATATCTGGGTCGCCGAGATGCGGCTCAACGACGGAAATCCCAAGGCCAAGAACATGCTCCTGCTCGGCGACGGCAAGGGCCGCTTCCAGACCCAGATCATCTCGGAAGGCATCGAGAACCACGAGTCCAAGATCGCCGACCTCGACGGCGACGGCGACTACGACATCCTCGACAAACCCTACGGCTGGCAGACCCCGCGCTTGGACATCTGGCTCAACGAAGGCCCACAATGACAGTTCGCCTCGGCGGTTAATCCATGGACATCGGGCAGGTCCCGCCGGGGCAGCCGCCGCCACACGCAGGACCGTCGAAGCAGGAGTCGCAGGCCGGCGAGGCCGAGGTTTTTCCCACGGCGAACCCGGACAGGAGTTTCTTCAGATCGGAGCCACCGCACTTGGCGCAAACGGGCGGCTCGGCTCTCAGACTCTTCTGAAGCACCTCCATCACGTGCCCACACTTGGTGCACTTGAACTCGAATATCGGCATACCCACTTTCCTTCTGTGAAATCGATCCCTTGCCGGGCCACTTCTGCCCGGCGTATCGTCTACTACTCTGTGCCGCAGCGTTCGGTTCGCCCGGCACCAAGGTCCACGCTGGGATAGACATCATAAGGCGTCCGGCGGCTCGATGCTATAGGAATTGCCATCTGCCAACGATGGGCCAGCCGCAGAAGTACCAGACACTGCGGACAGAATCCAGCCTGAATGCCTGATCCTGTCTTGTGCTTGCCCCCAGCGGCAAACACCACTATACTGTGCCCGATGCCGCGACGGCGCGAAGGCGGTTCCCGCATGTCGCGCACCGCATCGATCCGTCGCAGATCAGCAAGGGCCTTATGTCTGGTGGCACTGATGTCACAACTCGATCGCTTGCAGCTCACGTACCGAGCGAGCTTACCGCTAACCCGACTTCGCGGATTCGGTAGTGGTTTTGATTTTTTGGGGGGCAGAAGTCCTGGATTTCAGGGCCGGGAGGGCCGGTGGGCGGCTCCCCACCCGCTGGAGTGAAGACCCGGCCTATTGGCGGCGGGCCGGTGGTGTGCCT
>JAPLMX010000208.1 GCA_026386805.1 Phycisphaerae bacterium
CTGACGGGCGTCAGCCTGACGGCCGTGCAGAAGATTACGCTCGGCGTCGGCGATAAGACCAGCCCGAAGGCGGGCGCCGCCGGCATGCTGTACTTCGACGACATCGGGTACGGCCACCCGGTCAAGTAGTCCGAGACGATAGCGCCGCCGCACGGGGCGCAAGGAAATGAGAGCGGGGCGTCCGTCCACGGGACGACGCCCCGCTTCTTCTTTCAATGATCCGTATGAGGATTATGATTGAGTTGACGCCGCAACTGACAAGTCAACAGCGAATTGGTACAGGCTGGTCGGGATCGATAAAACGCTGACGGGAAGAGCGCGAGAAGCAGAGAAGGTCAGAACGGAGGAGTCCTACGTTCTTGCCTTGATTCTCTCGTTTCCGTCATCCGACCGCTTACTGGCCGTTGGGCTCGGCCGCCAGGATGACGGCTTCCTTCAGATTGGACGCTTTGGGGAAGGTGAACGCCGGCTTCTGTTCGGACAGGGCGAAGCCGAAGTCCAGCAGGGTTTCGTTGCCGAGCGGAGTGATCTTGACCGGCTTGATGAACAGGTTGACGATCGCGGCCTTGATCTGCCCGAGGAAACCACTCGTCTTGGCCTTCTTCGAGATGCGTGCCACGGTGATGCCCATCCTCGGGTCCAGGCTCCTCTTGAAGGTCAGCGAGTTGACCTGCGCGACGACTTCGCTCGATCGGTTGCTGTAACGGTACTGCCCATTCTTCGCTTTGAGATCGTACAGACCGATCGCGACGGGGCTTTTGCAGCCTCGGGCATTGAACTCCAGGTCCACTTCGGTGACGGTCTGTGTGGAACCGTTGATCGTCCCTTTGATCTCGATGCCGCCGAAGCCTTCGCCCTCGAAGTGGATGTAGTCGAGCAGGTTCGACAGCGAGTCCGGATTGGCCTTCTTCGACTCCGCGATCCGCAGGGCAGTCATCCCCGCCGGGTCGAACGTGTATCGGCTGAAGCCGCTGCCCTTGATCTCGAACTCGCAGCTCACGGAGAAGGACCTCGACGTGACTTTCTTCTCGTAGGAGACGACGCTGACCTGCTGGTGGTTCTCGTTGCTGGTCCCCCGGTCCACGATCACCGGCGAGATCAGCGGCACGAAGTACATGAAGGACTGAAGAGGGTTCTTCCGCAGCGTCCCCTCGCCATAGCTCAGTAGGACCGTCGGACCGTTGGCGTTCTGGCTCGCAGGCTCGGCCTCCGTGGCGGTCTCGTTTTTGGAGGTGCTTCCACCCTGTGCCCTATCCTGGCAGCCCAGACCGAAGGCCAAGGAGAACGCTATCACAACCTTAAGTGCAGTATTCATCTCTTCTATATAACGGATCGCGAGCCATGTGGGAAGCAGAATTGACGATGGATGGCGGATAATGGGTAATTGAGGAAAGAAGGTCCAACCTCCCGTTCCAATCATCGATAGCCAGTCATCCATTACCCATCCGTCTACTGGCAGGGCAGGATGACCGTGACCGTGGTCCCGTGGCCTGGATGGCTTTCGATGTCGAGGCGGCCCCGGTTGAGCCGGATCAGGCGGCTGGCGTAGGCCAGACCCATGCCCCGCCTTCGGCCCGCGGGTTTGGCCGAGAAGAAGGGGCTCGGCGCCTTACGCACTGTGGCTTCGTCCATTCCACAGCCGGCATCATGGATTTGCAGCCGCAACCCGCCATCGGCCGGCTCAGCTTCGATCTTGACCGATCCCATCGGATCGGCGTAGGATTCGATGGCGTTGGCGATAATGTTTGCGACGGCCACGACGACCTGGGCTGAATCGACCAGCACGTCCCTAACCTCTGGGGAAATCAGTACTTGCGCGTCAATGTGCTCGACGTTGGCCTTGTGGGCGGCTAATTGGATTGATTCATCGATGATCTGGACGACGGCTGTCGGGGCCATTCTCGGTGCTGGCGGGTCGGCGTAACTCATCAGATCATCAACCACGCTCGACGCCTCGCGTGCATTCTCCTGGATCACCTCCAGGATGTGTCGCTTCTGGCCGTCGTCCTCGGCCTGAGCGAGCAACTGCGCACGACCGGCAATGACGGACAGGGGGTTGTTCAACTCGTGCGCCACGCCGGCGGCCATCTCGGCCAGAGCCTCTACGACGGAGGCGTCGGCCGGACTCACCTGCGCCCCTGTGCGAGATTCGCCGTCGGCTCCCAGAGGCGATTGTTTCCGCTCGGGCTCCCAGTCGCGACGCATCGCAATTGAGGACGCGTCCGCGTCCGCCTGGGCAAACCGCTCAGCCCAGTGCTCCTCGCTCTCTTTCGTCAGGGCGAGATCCAGGACTGTGCCGGCCATGGAGGCCGCCATTTCGAATTTCTCGGCGAACAGGCCGACATCGCCCGGATAGTTCAACTCGAACGTCAGAATCCCGACGACCCGCCCATCCGACAGCAGGGGGAGCAGCTTGGCTTGGTCACGATCGAAATCGACGTCCAACTGCTCGATGAGCCAGTCAATGTGGTCCTTGGCCTCCAGCAGCAGAAACTTGCCCGCGACGGGCCTCGGCACCAGCGAGCCGTCCGGGGGCGTATGGACGACGGTCTTGTGGCTGTGGCCGAGCGCCTCGACGATGGCCGCATCGACAGCACCGTCTTGCGGCCCGGCCGTCAAGTAGAGACAAACCGTGCCCGTCTGGAAGAATCGCTGCCATCGCTTGGCGAAATCCTCGGCGATATCCACCGCCGGGACCGTCGAACGGACGCCTCGCAGGAACTCCTGGGCGAAACTGAGGTAGCTTGCAGTCGTCTGTAACGACCGGTCTTCCGACGAGAGCTTGGCGTGCTTCTCCGACAGTTGGGCCGCGGTAGTCGCAAGCAGGTCGCAGTAGCGGGCCGTGGCTTGGGGCGTCGCAAGCCCCAGACAGGCGGATTTTCGCTTCACCTCCTGCGGCAGCTCATCGCGGATCTGCTCCAGTGTCTTGGCGTCAACGCCGACGGACTCGGCGATGCTGTCGAGCAGTTCCGGCTCGTCGAAGCTGCCGGATACGCCTACACCTGCCTGCCTGGCGATATTATTGGCCGCTTTCACGAAAACTGCGAGCATTGCCTCAGGAACCGCCTTGGTGAGCGCCGCCGCATCACGATGGTGCAGCCAGATCGCCAGCTTGATCGGCTCGGGCAGCCGCCACCGCTCGGCCAGTTGCTTGCCCAGCAGGGCATGGTTGGTCCCGAGGTGTTTGTGCTCAATCTTGCGAAGGCTCGATTTTGTCGCCTCGGCCTCTTTCGTGATGGCGGCCAAGCTCTTGGGCATGATGTCCTGCAGCGCCAGCTTGCCGATGTCGTGCAAAAGCCCCGCCGAATAGGCTAGGTTCGGCTCGATCCCGGACCCGGCTGCTTCGGCAATCCGCCGCGTGCAGCAGGCAACGGCCAAACTGTGCAGGATCAAGTCCTTGCGTGAAGGCAAGGCCGGCTGATCGCCCGCGAACTCGATCTCGAACCCCGCGGTGACCTTGGTCTTGAGCAGGAGATTGCGGACGTCATCGGCATCGAGCCGGTCCAGCACGAGCTTCACGGCGTGCCGCTGCCCCACGGGGCCGGCCGCCAGACGTTGCGCCAGGGATAGAACCCCGGCCGCCAGCGCAGGCTCGCACTCGACGACATCCGCCACCGAGGCCGGCGAAAACTGACCTTGGAGCAGTTTTGACAGGTATTGAACGGCCACGCACGGCGGAACCGACAATAAACCCAGTTCACCTATGGCCAGCTCCACCTTGCGTGAAGCCGTCGCATCGACATACTTCTGCGCCATGCGTCTTCCCACTCATCTTCGTGCAGGGTCGCCTCCTCAGGCCACCGCCTGCAACGTGGCGTTGATCTTATCGGTCAGCTCTGAGATGCTGAAGGGCTTCTTGACGTAGTCCTCGGCCCCCGACTTGAGGAGCTGGTCGATCTCCTCTTGCTTGATCACGCCGCTGACGATGATGATCCGCGTGTTCTCGAACTCCGGGTTGTTGCGGATCGTCTGACAGACGACGTTGCCATTGACATCCGGCAGCATGTAATCGAGCAGAATCAGATCGGGGTGGAACTGCTGCGTCACCATCCCTGCCTCGTACCCGCTCGACGCCGTTCGGATCTCGTAGTGGCCGTCCCGCGTCAGGATGTCGGCGATCAGCTCCACGATTTCCACATCGTCATCGACGATCAGCACCTTCTTGCGCCCGGAATCCAGGTTGTCCAGAGGGATACTGTTGTCCCTCATGAACTTGACCAGATTCTGGCGGGGGATGCGGCGGAACTTAGAGCCCGGAACCCGGAAGCCCTTGAGCCGGCCCGAATCAAAACAACGGATGATGGTTTGTTGACTGACCCTACAGATCTGTGCGGCTTCGCCGGTGGTGAATAGATCCTTCATTCCTTACCCTTCCTTTTTGCCAAATCCTTTCGACAGAAGGCCATCCAGGTTGCCTTAGCACCCTACCTTATCCAGCGACCCAAAACTTGTCAAGCTGAAAATTTAACAAAAACCCGCTCTTGGCCATGATACCCAGTTTCTTATCGGCAAAGCATCACACGACCACCCATTGGTGCCAAGATGTCGCGAAGAAGCGTAAAGTCACCCAGTGGAGCGACCGATACGAAGACAAGATGCACAGGAACACTGGGGATGGGTCCCCAGACGCGCAAGACTGCGTTTGGGAACCCTTAGACCCAAGCGCCCGGCTATTGTGTTGGCTGGGTCCTCTATCGAGCAAGTGACTGTGACTTTATCAGGTTCTCATTCTTTACAGGGGGTAACATGAGAAACAAAAGAGCTTTCACCATGGTCGAGTTGATGGTGGTCGTTCTGATCGTCGGCATTCTGGCGGCGGTCGCCGTGCCGCTCATGAGCGGGCGAATCGATTCGTCGAAGTGGTCCGAAGGGAAGGCCGCGATGGGCACGATTGCCTCCGCCCTGCGGTCCTACGCGGCCGAGAAAGGCAGCTTCGCGAGCGCGCCGAGTCTTTCGGATATCGGATTGGCCGACAACGACCTGGACGGCACGTATTTTTCGCACCAGGCGTATGCCATCAGTTCGGCCTCCGCCACCGGCGGGCAGGTCTCTTTCGTGATCACCTGCACGGCCGCCAGTTCCACCCGTAGCGGCAAGCCAACCGCGCCGGCGGTCTTGACTCTCACGTCCAACGCGACGAACAGCTACGTCGCCACCTTCGCCGAAGGCAGCGGCACCTAAGTTGCCCTATTGAGCTACCCGCCGTCGTCCGGGGAGCGGTTGGTCTTCCCCGGGGGGCGGGACGCAGACGCCGAACGCGACGATTCGGGTTTGGGAACCCCCAACTGGGCCTGGGCGAGAATCTTGTGGGCTTGTTCCGACAGGGAATCCCGTTCCAGAGCCAAGGCAATCTGCCCTGCGAAGGTCGTGAGCAGTTGTCTCTGGGCCGGAGCGAGCAACTGATCGATCCGCTCCGTTCGAACGGCGATAACGCCGACCGCGCCGCTGGGAGTCGCCAGTGGGATGTAGAGAGCCAAGGCGTCGGGCAACGTGTCGGTCCCCGCGCCGGCAAGCTGATTGTGCTCGAAGACCCACTGCGCCACGGCCAGCTCGTTGGGATCGCCGGCGAAGCTCGTGTCGCCGCCGACCATCGGCTTGAGCTTGCCCGACTCATCGGGCATCAGAATCGTCACCTCCGGCCCAAGGATGTCCATCAGGCGGCGCTGGGCAACCGTCAGAAGCTGTTGCCGGCCCGTCGTTGCGGCCAGCTCGCGGCTGAGATGATAGAGCGACTCCGCTCTCTGCTCCCGCTGCCGGGAGAGCCGAGACTGCTCCCGCAGCCGGGCCGTCAGACTGCTGATGACCACGGCAACGATCAGCATCACGGCAAAGGTGACAAAGTACTGCGTGTCGCCTACGGCGAACGTCCAATACGGCTTGACGAAGAAGTAATCGAACGCCAGGACCGCCGCCACGGAGGCCCAGATCGCCGGATTTCGCCCGAACCGGGCCGCCACGAATACCACGGCGAGCATGTACACCATGACCAGATTCGTTTCCCGCAATCCGAGACAAGAGAGCGCTTCATTGAAAGCCGTCACAACGGCGATCGTGAGCAATGCATAGAGCGGACCCGTCCAGTCCCGAGGCTTGCGGACAACGGGGGCCGGCGTCTCAAAGGGCTCCTCGACCCCGCGAATGACGTAGACATCGACGTCGCCGCTTCGGCGGATCACCTTGTCCACGAGAGACCCAGAGAAAAGCCACCAGGGCTCACCGGTCTTGCCTACGACGATCTTCGTCACGTGCCGGGATGCGGCGTATTCGAGAATCTCGTCGGCGACGCGTTCGCCGCTGAGGGTCACGGTCTCGGCGCCAAGCTGCTCGGCGAGCTTGAGGTTTCGCAGGAATTGCTGGCGGGACTTCTCGCTCATATCGGCGGTGCGCGGGGTCTCGACACTCGCCGCGATCCACTCGGCCCGCAGGGAGACGGCCAGCCGCTTGGCGGCGCGGATTACGGCCGCCGACGTCGGGCTGGGTCCGACGCATACGAGCAGACGCTCCGCCGTCGGCCACGCTTTGACCGCCTTGGGCTCAAGTTCGGTCTTCTGCAGCGCCTCGCGGTTGATGTGGTCCGCCGTGCGGCGCATCGCCAGCTCACGCAACGCGGTCAGATTGGGCTTCTTGAAGAAGCTCTGCATGGCGCGTTCCGCCTGGGTGGGCACGTACACCTTGCCCTCGCGGAACCTCTCCAGCAAGTCGTCCTGGGATAGATCGACGATCTCGATCTCGTCCGCCACGTCGAAAACGGTGTCGGGCACGGTCTCGTGCACGGAAATCTCCGTGATCTGAGCGACGATATCGTTAAGGCTCTCCAGATGCTGCACGTTCAGCGTCGTATAGACATCAATGCCCGCTTCGAGCAGCTCTTCCACGTCCTGCCAGCGTTTGACGTGCCTCGATCCCGGCGCGTTGGCATGCGCCAGCTCATCCACGACGATCAGCGTCGGATGGGCCTGGAGCGCGGCATCCAGATCGAACTCGCGCAGCTTGATCCCGCGATACTCGACGATTCGGTCGGGGAGGATGTCGAGACCGAGCAACATCGCTTCCGTCTCCGGCCGGCCATGCGGCTCAACGTACCCGATCAGCACGCTGCCGCCTTTGATGGCATAGGTCTGGGCGGTCTCGAGCATCTGATAGGTCTTGCCCACGCCGGCGGCGTACCCGAAGAAGATCGTCAGTCGTCCGCGAGGGCTCTTGGGCGCCACACGCAGCTCCCGAGGCGGTTCAACGGAATCGGAAGGATTCTGAGGATCCAAATCGGTCATTTCGATAGTTTATCAAGAGCAAGATTCAACGTCACCACATTCGTTCGCGGCTCGCCCAGAAATCCCCACTGTCGGCCCCACGTGTTCTCCGTGACCAATTGTTGGACCTGCACCGCCGTAAGCCCGCGAGCACGTGCGACCCTTGGAACCTGGTACTGGGCCGCCGCGGGACTTATGTACGCCTCGAGGCCACTGCCCGAGGCTGTGACGAGGTCCACCGGAATGAGCAGGCGGTTGTTGGGATCGACGGCCTTCAGCCGGGCCACACGCTCCTGGACCGCCTGCAACAGTTTGGGATTGGTCGGCCCAAGATTGGAGCCGCTGGATGAGCCGGCGTTGTACGGAACGGGATCGGTGGCAGAAGGTCTGGGCCAGAAGTACTTCGGACTGTCAAACGGCTGCCCGATGAGTTCCGACCCGACGATTTCGTCACCTCGAACGATCAAGCTACCCTGGGATCGGTGCGGAAACACCACGTGGCCTATCGCCGTTACCACGGCGGGATATACCACGCCTGTAATGATGGTCATCATCAGCAGACCGATCACGGATCGCCGTAAGAGCAGAAACATCGGTACTCTCCTTCAGTCACGCCAAATGCAGAAAACACAACAGCAAGTCGATCACCTTGATGCCGACGAAGGGCACGACCAGGCCGCCCAGGCCGTAAATGAGCAGATGCCGCTTCAGAAGCTCCGACGCAGGCAAGGGAGTGTACTTGACCCCGCGCAGAGCCAAGGGAATCAAAAGCACGATGATGATCGCGTTGAAAATCACGGCCGACAGGATCGCGCTTTCCGGCGTCGCCAGCCGCATGACGTTCAGCCTTCCAAGCACCGGATAGGTGGACACGAACGCCGCCGGGATAATCGCGAAGTACTTGGAGACGTCGTTGGCGATGCTGAACGTCGTCAGGGCCCCCCGCGTGATCAGCGTCTGCTTGCCGATCTGGACGATTTCGAGCAGCTTGGTCGGATTCGAGTCCAGATCGACCATGTTGCCGGCCTCTTTGGCGGCCTGCGTGCCCGTGTTCATCGCCACGGCGACGTCCGCCTGTGCGAGGGCAGGGGCATCGTTGGTGCCGTCCCCGGTCATGGCGACGAGGTGCCCTTCCTTTTGATAGTCCCGGATCAACGCCAGCTTCGCCTCCGGCGTGGCTTCCGCCAGGAAGTCATCGACGCCCGCTTCCGCGGCGATGGCCGCTGCGGTCATCGGATTGTCGCCCGTGATCATGACGGTCTTGATCCCCATGCGGCGAAGCTGGGCGAACCGCTCGCGAATGCCTCCTTTGACCACGTCCTTCAGGCAAATCACCCCGAGAACTTTCGCTCCATCGGCCACAACCAGCGGCGTTGCCCCGCCGCGTGAAAGCTCCGCCACGGTCGTCTTCACCGCTTCGGGCAGGACTCCGCCGTGGCTCTTGACAAAGGCCTCGATGGCTTCGGTCGCCCCTTTACGGACCTGGTGCTCCGGGAAATCGACCCCGCTCATGCGCGTTCTCGCGGAGAATGGGACGAAGGAGGCGCCGAGCCTCCGGATGTCGCGCCCGCGCAGATTGTACAGTTGCTTCGCGAGGACGACGATGCTCCTCCCTTCCGGCGTTTCATCGGCGAGAGAAGAGAGTTGGGCCGCATCCGCCAATTCCTCCACGGTCACCCCGGCGGCCGGAATGAACTGTGTGGCCTGGCGGTCGCCGAGCGTAATGGTGCCGGTTTTGTCGAGCAGGAGCACGTCGATGTCGCCCGCCGCCTCGACCGCCCGGCCGGACATGGCCACGACATTGGCCTGGCTGAGCCGGTTCATGCCGGCGATTCCGATGGCCGAAAGCAGCGCGCCGATCGTGGTCGGAGCCAAGCACACCAATAGGGCGATCAATGTCGTAATCGTCACGGTCGAGCCGTGACCAGCCTGCATGACGCTGTACGCGGAATACGGAAGCAGCGTGGCGGTGACCACCAGGAAGATGATCGTCAAGCTGGCCAGCAGCACGTTCAGGGCGATCTCGTTCGGCGTTTTCTGCCGCTTGGCGCCCTCGACCATGGCGATCATCATGTCCAGGAACGTCTCGCCCGGCTCGCTCGTGACCCGGATGATGAGCCAGTCGGATAAGACCCTCGTGCCGCCCGTGACGGCGCTGCGGTCGCCGCCGCTCTCTCGAATGACCGGGGCGCTCTCGCCCGTGATCGAGCTTTCATCCACGGAGGCCACGCCGAGAACGACCTCGCCGTCGGCGGGGATCAGCTCCGTCTCCTTTACGAGGACGACGTCGTTCCTGTGAAGCTGCGAGCTTGGCACCATCTCGAACGGCGCATCGACGCGAGGCTCGCGCAGACGCTTCGCGTGGACTTCCTGCCGGGTCTTGCGCAGCGCCTCGGCCTGGGCCTTGCCCCGCCATTCCGCGACCGCCTCGGCGAAATTGGCAAACAGCACCGTGATCCAGAGCCACAGGCACACGCCAAAGATGAACGCCGGTCGGGCCTCACCCTGTCCCACAAGGGAATGGACAAACAGGATCGTCGTGAAGATGCTGCCCACATAGACGACGAACATGACCGGGTTATGGATCTGGACCCGTGGATCGAGCTTACGAAAGGAATCGATCAGCGCATGTTGCAGAAGAGTCCGATCGATCGCCGCCGCACGTTTCTGTTTAGTCACCGTATCCACCTGGACAGCCCTTACTGGAACATGAGCAAATGCTCAACAATCGGCCCCAGCGCCAGGGCCGGAATGAACGACAGCGCCCCGATGATCAGCACCACCACGACCAAAAGGCCGACGAACAAAGGGCCATGCGTCGGCAACGTGCCGGCACTCGTTGGCACGATGGTTTTGCGAGCCAGGGACCCGCCGATGGCCAGGGCGGGGATCAGCACCCAGTACCGTCCGATCAGCATGGTCAAGCCGAGGCTCACATTGTAGAACGGAGTGTCGGCACTGAGCCCGGCAAAGGCGCTGCCGTTGTTGCCCGCCGCGGAGGAAAAAGCGTACAGAATCTCGCTGAACCCGTGGGCACCGGGATTGGCCGTCGAAGCCCGGGCGGCGGGAATCATAACCGCCGCACCTGCACCGATGAGGATGACGATCACGGGGATTAGGATGGCGATGGCCGCCATCTTGATCTCGAACGCCTCGATCTTCTTGCCGAGGTACTCCGGCGTGCGCCCCACCATCAGGCCCGCGATGAAGACCGCGATGATGGCGAAAACCAGCATCCCGTACAATCCCGAGCCGACACCGCCAAAGACGACCTCTCCAAGCTGGATCAGGAGCATGGGCACCAGACCGCCGAGCGGCGTGAACGAATCGTGCATGGAGTTCACCGATCCGTTGGAGGCACAGGTGGTCGCGGTGGCCCACAGGGCGGAATTGGCGATCCCAAAGCGGACCTCCTTGCCCTCCATGTTGCCGGCCGTCGTATCGACGCCGAGTTGTGCCATCCAGGGCGGCGACTGCTGCTCGCTGTACCAGCACAGGGCCAGCATCCCGCCGAAGATGACCACCATCGCCGCCAGCACCGCCCAGCCTTGCCGCACGTCGCCGACCATCTTGCCAAACGTGTAGCACAAGGCGGCGGGGAGCATCAGGATCGCCAAAACCTCCAGGAAATTGGACAAGGGCGTGGGGTTTTCAAACGGATGGGCGGAATTGGCGTTGAAGAACCCGCCGCCGTTGGTGCCGAGCTGTTTGATGGCGATTTGTGACGCCGCCGGGCCGACGGCCAGGGTCTGCTCGGTAATCATCTTGCCGTCGGCACCTTTGACAGGCTCGATCAGTGACGTTTTGGGATACGAGCTGTAGGTCTGGACGACACCCTGGGACATCAGGGCCACCGCCCAGAGGATCGATACCGGCAGGAGGATGTAGAGCACCGACCTCGTCATGTCCACCCAGAAATTGCCGATGGTCTCGCTGTTGCGCCGGACGAAGCCCCGGATCATGGCGATCAGCACGGCCATGGCCGTGGCGGCCGAGACGAAGTTCTGCACGGTCATGCCGAGCATCTGCGTCAGGTAGCTCATCGTGGTTTCACCGCCGTAGGATTGCCAGTTCGTGTTCGTGATGAAACTCACGGCGGTGTTGAAGGCGGTGTGCGTCTTGACAGCGGCCAGATGCTCGGGATTCAGGGGCAACGAGCCCTGGACCCGCTGCAAAAGGTAGAGGAAGGCAAAACCCATCGCATTGAAGGCCAGTGCCCCCATTGCGTATCGTTTCCAGCCCACCTCTTTCTGCGGATCAAGGTCGCAGAGACGGTAAATCAGCCGTTCGAGCGGCCCCAATACCCGATCAAGGCCGACGGGCTTTCCCTCATAGACCCGTGCCATATACCATCCGAGCGGCTTGACGAGGATCAGGAGCACCGCCAGATAGAACACGATTTGCAGCACATCGTTGGCAGTCATCAGAATCTCTCCGGCTTGAGCAGCGCAATCAACAAGTAGAGGAGCAGACCCACCGTCGTGATCCCTCCGAGTACATAGGCCCAGACCATAACCACCTCCACTACAAACGCGCAATCAGCTCGACAAAGGCATAGGAAACGATGAAAAACGCCAATCCGAGCAAAACATAGACCGCATCCATACATTGCTCCTTGTTCGGTATCGGAAGGCAGGCAGGACGTAAGAAGAAGACCACCGCTACAGCGGCAATCCGTTTCTCCCCGTGCGATGCCCTCCCAAATGCCTGCGGGGTTAGCTGACGGGCTCAAGCTTGGAAGTGCTTTATCCCCTGCTGGGTGGGGAATTCGCCCCAAAAAACCTGGGTCCCCCGTATCTATGATCTCCATAGATTTCGGCGACACTATGTCATTACGAGGCGTATTGTAGGCGGGTCAAACGAACTGTGCAAGTAAGAAATGGCCGGCGGCGAACACCCACCGGCCCTCGGCAGTAAAAGAGTACGGTAAGCCGTAGGGCAAAACGTGCCGCTTGGTATTTGGAGGCGTCGTCAGATGATTGAGAGATATCTGAGAGCAATTGCAGATTTCTTTGTCCTTCTGAGCGTCTTGCTCGCTCACTATCATTCGTCCTACTGGCTCCTGTTCACGGGCTTCGTCGGATTGAACCTGCTGCAATCGGCCTTCACCAACTGGTGCCCGATGATGGTGATCCTGCTGAAGCTGGGGGTCAGGAGCCAGTGCCAACCATGCGAACTGGCAACAGGTTCTGGGAAGTGAGCACATAGTTGATTCCGCAGCCATCTTCCGCTACACTCGGGCGAAACTTCGAAGGACAGGCGGATGGCTGCGAACTCGAAAATCGAATGGACCGAATGCACGTGGAACCCGGTGACCGGCTGCACGAGAATCAGCCCGGGTTGCCAACACTGTTACGCTGAGCGCATGGCGAAGCGTCTCTGCGCGATGGGCCAGTCCAACTATCGTAACGGTTTTCGGCTTACGCTCCATCCGCACATGCTCGATCTGCCGCTGCATTGGCGGCAGCCACGCATGATCTTTGTCAATTCGATGAGCGACCTGTTCCACAAGGACGTCCCACTCGATTTCATCCGGAAGGTCTTCGACGTGATGCAGCGGGCGCCGCAGCATTGCTTCCAAGTCCTGACCAAGCGTTCGGAGCGACTCGCGCAGCTCAGCGCCCAACTCCCCTGGCCCGACAATGTCTGGATGGGTGTGACCATCGAGAACGCCGACTACGCCTTTCGAATCGAGCACCTGAAACAGACCGCTGCGGCCGTGAAATTCATTTCCTTCGAGCCATTGATAGGTCCCGTCGCACACGTTAGCCTCGACGGCGTTGACTGGGCCATCGTCGGCGGCGAGTCCGGCCCCGGCGCTCGTCCCATGCGGCCTGAGTGGGTGACGGACATTCGCGACCGGTGCTTGGCGGAGGGAATCCCCTTCTTCTTCAAACAATGGGGCGGCGTCAACAAGAAGGCGAGTGGGCGCACCTTGGACAAGAGAATCTGGAGCGAAAAGCCTCAAGCTACAATGCGGAGGGCATCGTTAAGCTGCGTTTGACGATGCCACCTCGATTTCGAACCGAATATCCGGAGATCAATGACGACTAACAAGTAGAGTGGCAGGGGAAATGCAGCGTCATACGGAGTGCGTGGAATGGCGACCATTACGGTCGAAAGTTTGTGCAAGCGATTTGGCGACGTTGTCGCTGTGGACGGCGTGGGGTTTGAGATTGGCCGGGGGGAGATGTTCGGCCTGCTCGGGCCGAATGGGGCCGGCAAGACTACCACGATCGGCATCCTCTGCGGGCTGGTCCGGCCGGATAGCGGCACCGTGTGCCTCGACGGCAAGAGCGACCCGATGCGCCCGGACGTGCGGGCGTCGCTGGGCGTCGTGCCTCAGAGCCTGGCCCTATACGACGAGCTCACGGCGCAGGAGAACCTGGAGTTTTTCGGACGCATCAATGGGCTGGCCGGCCGGAGGCTCAGAGACCGGGTGGCGGCGTGTCTGGACCTCGCCGGCTTGATGCAGCGTCGCAAGGACCGGGTCGCCACCTTCAGCGGCGGCATGAAACGGCGGCTCAATCTCGTCTGTTCCCTGCTGCACGAGCCCGCCATCCTGCTTCTGGACGAGCCCACCGTCGGCGTGGACCCGCAGTCCCGCAATCTCATCTTCGACACCATCGAGAAGCTCCGGTCGGACGGCCGGACGATCCTCTACACGACCCATTACATGGAAGAGGCCGAGCGGCTCTGTGACCGCGTGGCCATTCTCGACCACGGCAAGATGCTGGTCTTGGACACGGTCGCGAACTTGATCGCCAAGCACGGCGGGGCCTCTCATATCGAGATCGGATTGGACGAAGCCCCCCAAGACCCGGCGGGATTGACCGCCAAACTGGGAGCAGGCGAGTTGGGTATTGAGGGCAACATGATCCGCTTTCAAACGATGGAGCCCGCCCAGGCTCTGGCCACGCTGAATCAGTGCGGCGTCCGCTACAAGACTCTCAAGGTCGATACGGCCAACCTGGAGGACGTCTTCCTGAACCTGACCGGCCGGAGGCTGCGCGACTGATGGCGAAGCTGCTTGCATTAGCGGTCAAGGACCTTCGGGTCCTGATGGCCAGCAAAGGCAACCTGTTCTGGGTCTTCGGGTTTCCTTTGCTGTTTGCGCTATTATTCGGGGCGGTCTACGCCGGGGCGGGCAAAGGGCCTTCCGGCATGAAGCTGGCCGTCGTGGATGAGGACAAGAGCGAGTTCTCGCAACTCTACGTCACGCACTTGGAGTCCGAGGAGGCCCTGAAGGTCACGCGCCTGGATCGAGAGCAGGCCCTGACCCAGGTGCGCAAGGGCCAGATCGCAGCCGCCGTGGTGATCCGGCCGGGCTTTGGCGACGGATTCTCCGGTTTCTCCGACGCCAACAACCCCAAGCTCCAGATCGCCTCCGATCCGGGCCAGAAGATGCAGGGTGCCTACCTGGAAGGCCTGCTGGCCAAGGCCCAATTCGAGGTCATGGCCAAGAGATTCCGCGACCGCAAGTGGATGCGAGGCCAAATGGACACTTGGCGGGGCCAGATCAAGCGAGCCGGCGGTCTGCCCGGAGCCGACGCCAACGTGTACCTCCGCTTCTTCGATTCGTTGGACAACTTTCTGACGGACGTGAACGACCGGACCTACAAAGGCGGACTGGGCAACGGCATCCTCAATGTGGCCAAGCTGGACGTGCAACGGGAATACGACGGTCCGCGCACGCCGTTTCAAATCACCTTCCCGCAGGCCATCCTGTGGGCGATCCTGGGCTGCGTCGCGACGTTCGCGATCTCGATTGTCCGGGAGCGGACCACCGGCACGTTCCAGCGGCTGCGGGTCGGCCCGATCTCGCAGGTGGACATCCTGGCTGGCAAGGGACTGGCGTGTTTCCTCACGTGTGCCATGGTGATTGTCCTGCTCGTTATGGTGGGCAAACTGGTCTTCAAGGTGCCCATCGGCAGTCCGGCTATGTTCCTCCTGGGGGCCGTCTGCACGTGCCTGTGCTTCGTCGGCTTGATGATGCTGGTCTCGACCCTGGGCAAGACGGAGCAAAGCGTCGTCGGCGCCGGCTGGGCGGTTCTCATGGTTCTGGCTATGTTCGGCGGCGCAATGATGCCGCTGGCCTTCATGCCCCCCTGGATGCGGGACATCAGTCACGTCAGCCCCATCAAATAGGGCATTCTCGCCATGGAAGGCGGCATCTGGCGCGGCTTCACCTTCACGGAAATGCTGCTACCCTGCGGCGTCCTCCTTGCCTTCGGCTCGGCGTTCTTCGCCCTTGGCGTCCTGATGCTCCGCCGCACTCCGTAGCATGGGCGCGAGCGCCCATGTGTATCACGGGCGTCTCGCCCGTGAAAGCAGGGCCAAGATGGCCCTGCGACCCATGGGCAAGATGCCCATGCTACAGCTTTTGGTACTGAGTCGGCTCGAAATTCGTCGCCATAGTCCACACGGCGGCCTGGCACTGCGTCACGCGAAAGACCACCAGCAGTCCGTACCCATGCTTCTCGACCCAGGGTTTCAAGAAGGGCCGAGCTTCCACGATCTCCTTCTTGAGGCCCATGTCCTCGATGATCTCGACAACGCCGGCGACGCGCACCTGCGTATCCTGGCTGTTGAAGCACACTTCCACGTGTTTATTCGCCAGCAGTTGTTTGGACAGCGCCTTGTAGTTGCCCGTATGAAAGACCAGGCCCGCCGCCTCGGCGCGGTACATCATCATCCCGCGCACTCGCGGCTGGCTCCCCTCACACGTGGCCAGATGGCACAGCGGGTTAGCGTTCAGGAACTCCAGAATCTGCTCTCGGGTCATAGTTTCTCCTTCAGCACCGAAGGCGGAGGAATCAGAAGTGTCTCTACCGCCTCGCTCCTCGATAATCGTGGATGACAAGCTCGCACCCTTGATCTTCAGCCGCTGCCTCGGCCGCTGCCATGACTTGGCGACTGGTTCTCGTACTTGTTTTGCGATTGGGTCAGGTTTCATGGCCTACGTCTCCTATTCCGCGCCGACAAGCTCTCCTGCCGTATGGATCGTGGAAATTGTGATACCCGCGACTGCGCTGAACCGTGTCAAGCGTCTCCTCGGTCGAATCTCGGGAATTTCTCCTTTAGCCTTTCGACAGTGGACCGCCATTTGGGCGCGGTGGGTTTGCAGACCGTGTTCTGGTTGCCGAACATGCCGATCTCCTGCACGGCACTCTCCAGCGTCACGGTCTGCAGCCATTGGACAGGCACGAAGTACTCACAACGTTCAGGGTCGTCGAGAAATTGACGGTGATAGCTGCTGCGCTTAGCCGCATCGAGGACGGGGAGTTCGCCGTCCGGCGTATTCACCTTGAAGGTCGATGCGGGCTGCGAGCACCCAGTCACACGTCCGACACCGACGAATCCAGAACCTGGCACTTTGACCCACACGCGGTCGCCAGGGCTCAGGAGTTGCAGCGTCCTACTATACCATGCACCACCACCGCCGGAGATAAACCCAAACTCCACAGCATCAGCCCATGACCGGGTCTCACTGGGGCCATAGGAGCAGTAAAACTCACCATTCCATGGCTCGTTCGCGGTGTCGGGTGTCGCGGCAGCGCTGATCTGGGTGCGCACGGGATCAAGCAACCAGGCGCGACTGAGCAGTTGCTCGTCCCCATTGGAGAAGACCTGAAAGCACAGCACGTTGATCGGGATGTCCCGTTCACTCAAGTAGGCGACTATGCGCTCGGTACTCTCGTCGAGCGAGGCGGCCACAATGATGATCTGATGATTCTGGTTGAGTTCATCCTCGTCGAGCGCATGCCCAAAGCGTTGACAGAAATCCTCGGCCAGACTCCTGCCCCGCGCGAAGCGCCCATAGATGGCAGCGATATCCTCGGCGTGGAGTCTCTCCACCCAAGAGGCGTAGTCCAGAGCCTGCGCCACTACCTCACGCGGGGTACGCTCGCGTTTTAGCTCAATGAGCACCAACGAGGCGTCGGGTGCAATAGCGAGGAGGTCAATACGTCCACCGAAACCGGTGTCCTCCTGCCGCCCGATGAGCATCCATTCATCGGAGAGTATGCGTGGCGAGGTGGCGATCATATCCTCCAGTAGACGTTCGTTGGCGAGGGAAGATTCGGACAGTGGCTGCGGTTGTGGGCCAACCTTCCACAGAGTGGTTCGAATGGGCATGGCGTGCTTTCCTTCTCGGGTTCGTAGACTATCTTCCTTGCTCTGGCCATCAAGCTCGTCAGGCCTCCAATGCCTGATAGACTCTGCCGTGCTGTTGAAGCCACTCGATATCGTCCTGCTCCGCGTGCTCTTCGACCTCACGCAGGAGTTGCACCGTTTCGGCTTCGTAGCAGGGTTCGCTGGCGTCATCTTCCGGGATGACAGCCTCAACCTCAACCGCCACCACGAAACTGTGCGTTCGAACCAGCCGTGTGCGCAGCACTCGTTTACCGGGAATCCTCATTGTCGAAACTCATCGAATCTTGCGCAACAAGTCGCCGAATCATGTCAAACAACTTCGCCATCGGAGGCTTTCTCTTGTCCTCTGCGGATGCCCAAACACACCATTGCAGCTCAGAACCTCTCGGGGTCTGCCAACAAGAACGAGCATAGCAGAGCAGGTTGAATAAGGCAATAGGCACGGGGGGAGCGTGGCGGTTCGTGCCCGCTGAGGGTGTGACCGGAATTCGGTGGCGGTCTATACGATTTCGCGGGGCTGTTGCAGTCGAAGGGGCGCGTTTACCGCCTTGCAGGCTTCCAGCAGAGCTTGCGGAATTCTCGAACCCAGGCCATGGCCTTGACGACCCGTTCCGTTGGCTTACCGGGCACACCCATCGGTCCACTTGGTGGGTATTTTTACTTGACGAGGAATTGATGCACTTGTATGATAATTGAGCAACAGAATAGGCGGGCATGAATGGGAGACCATCGCTTGAGAGAGTCTCGTCGTGAGCGCGTCAGCGTCATCGTGCGTGACCTCCCCGCGGGCGGCAAGCCGCCTTGGGCGAGTGGCAGGGTGGGGCGTCCGGCCCCTGGGGAACGCTCCGCGCGCCGACAGGAATACGGGGCGACCGGCTGGGCCGGTGAGGGAACCCCCACCGGTGCCAAAGCGTGTGAAACGAAGCCAATTCCGCCGGAACGAAGCGGAAGGGCAAGTGCTTTGGGGAAAGAGAGTCATGATGCATTGGGCACGCAAAGGGCCTCGGTCAAACAAAGCCAATTGCCGTGTGGACAGCAAGTGGGCGAGGGGCGGCAAGCCGGTCCTCGCCGCCGGTGCGACCCATTGTGCAAAACGAAGCCAATCTGCCGCGTACCAACCGGAAGAGGTGCCGGCCGGCAGGGCTATAAGCGTGGCCGCCGCTGGGGCCAGCGCGCCAAACAAAGCCAATTGTTCCAGGGCGATGTGGAAGGCAAGTACTTTGTGAAGAACGAGTTATGGCGAATTGGACCCGCAAAGGGCCTTGGCAAAACAAAGCCAATTCGCGCCCGGGCGGTGGTGGGCGGGGGTTGGCAAGGCCGTCCGTGCCACCGGTGGGACCCATTATGCGAAGCAGAGCCAATCGGTGGGTCCCCTGCTGTACAAACGAAGCCAATAACCATAGGGGGACCGCCAATTGCGCCAAACAAACCCAATCGGCAGTGGCCGGCTGTACAAACAAAGCCAATGGCCGCCGGAGGGACCCGGTGGTCGTACAAACAGAGCCAATTCCCGGGAAAGGCATCGAGACAAACGCCTCCTGGCGTCACTACGAACGCGGGGCCGGTCGCGCCAAACAAAGCCAATCTCCGCACGGACAGCAGTGGGCGAGGGTTGGCAACGAGGCCCGTGTCGCCGGTGGGACCCATCGTGCGAAACAAAGCCAATTTGTTCCGCACCGACCGGAAGAGCCGCTGGCCGGCGGGGCCGTAAGCGCGGCCGCCGCTGGAGACAAGCGTGCGAAACAAAGCCAATTGCCCCAGAGCGGTGTGCAGGGCAAGTACCTTGTGGCAAAAGGAGTTACAACGAATTGGACGCGCAAAGGGCCTTGGCAGAACAAAGCCAATTCGCGCACGGACGGCAGTGGGCGAGGGTCGGCGAGGCGGCCCGTGCCGCCGGTGGGACCCACCGTGCGAAACAAAGCCAATTTGCCTCGCATCGACCGGAGAAGACGCCGGCTGGCAGGGCCGCAAGCGCGGCCGCTGCCGGGGACAAGCGTGCAAAACAAAGCCAATTTCCGGGGGCAGGGCGACGCGATGGATCTGGAACATGTCATTGCGAGCGGAGCGCGGCAATCCACCACCGTAGGCCGGCCACACCCCGTTTTCTGGGAGTGGGTTCTTTTGGTTTGACCGCGTGGGGGGCGCGGGTTAGACTTTGAGCGTAGGGCGAGCGGCCCCGCTCGCCTAAGTAGCATGGGCGTCCCGCCCATGGATTGGGGATCATGGGCAGGACGCCCGTGGTACGAAGTCGTGCGGGGACGCACGACCTACAATCTGACGGCCGATCTCGGGTTTGTGAGGAGAAAAACGTCATGGTCCGGCACACGAATGTCACACGGCGTAGCTTTCTGAAAGCCAGTACCGGCGTCGCTCTGGGGGCGATTGGATTTCCACACATTGTCAGCTCTGCCACTCTGGGAAGGAGCGGGGCGGTCGCAGCGAGCGAGCGGATTGCCGTCGGCTGCGTCGGCACCGGGCCGCAGGGCACCTACGACATGCGGAACTTCCTGAACCAGAAGGACTGCCGGGTCATGGCGATTTGCGACCTCAAGGCCCCCGTTCGCGAGGCCACGCAGAACTTGGTCAACGACTACTATAAGAACAAGGATTGCGCCACCTATACCGACTACCGCGAGTTGATCGCTCGCAAGGATATCGATGTCGTCTTGATCGCGACGTGCGATCACTGGCACGTACTGGTGGCCCTGGAGGCGGCCCGGGCGGGCAAGGACATCTACGTCGAAAAGCCGATGGGGTTGAGTCTGGCCGAGGACCAGGCGCTGCGCGCCGCCTGCCGAC
This sequence comes from Phycisphaerae bacterium, assembly GCA_026386805.1. Taxonomy (GTDB): domain Bacteria; phylum Planctomycetota; class Phycisphaerae; order Sedimentisphaerales; family Anaerobacaceae; genus PLanc-01. The sequence goes on from JAPLMX010000208.1 coordinate 20,205, forward strand.
AGTATGGCACGCGGTTTCAGTTTGGGACGCAGCAGCGGTCCGAGCGAAACTTCCGTTTCGCCTGCGAACTGGTGAAGAATAAGCGCATCGGCGAGCTCAAAACGATCAACGTCTGGTCGCCCGGCAGCACGTCCGGCGGGCCGCGAAATGTGGCGCAGCCGCCCCAATGGATCGACTACAACATGTGGCTGGGACCGGCGCCGTACCATGCCTACACGCCCGGCCGCGAGTCCAACTCGTGGTGGTGGTTCATTTCGGACTATGCCCTGGGCTTTATTGCCGGCTGGGGCGTTCATCCGCTCGACATTGCCCTGTGGGGACTTGGGGATAAGATCCCGTGCCCGCTGGAGATCGAGGGCAAGGGCCAGTGGCCCGACCCTAACGGCGTGTGCGACACGGCTGTGAACTGGAACGTCACGTGCAAGCTTGACAACGGGATCACCATGAACTTCACCGGCGCTCCGTTCCCCGAGGAGTGGAAGAAGCGCTACGGCCGGACCACCGATCACGGCACCGCCTTCGAAGGCACCGACGGCTGGGTCCACGTGGACCGCTCCGGCCTCAACGCTCATCCGAAGGAATTGCTGGACATCAAATGGGGCCCGAACGATACCCAGTTGTACGAGAGCAGCAACCACGCGAGGAATTTGCTCGATTGCGTTCGCAGCCGCAAGGACACGATCTGCCCGATCGAGGTGGCGGTCCAGGCCGATACGCTGTGCCAGATCAGCGACATTGCGATCCGCACCGAGCAGAAGTTGCGTTGGGACCCGGCCAAGGAACAGTTCGTCAACAATGATGTCGCCAATCGCCGGCTGGTCCGGGCGATGCGAAGTCCTTGGCGCCTGTAGGGGCAGGCCCCCGTGCCTGCCCTGGGCGACCACAGGGGGTCGCCCCTACGGAAATAGGACAAGAAGTAATTGGTGGGCACGACCCACCACGACTATGGTTGAATGGAGAAAATGAGATGGTAAAGAGAACCGCGATCCTGCTTCTTGTGTGTACGGCTTTCGCCGCCTGCTGTACGGCTCAAACTAACAAAGATGAGGGCTGGATTTCCCTGTTTGACGGCAAGAGCCTCGACGGCTGGAAGGCCAGTGAAAAGCCAGGCACGTTCGCCGTCAAGGATGGCATGCTTGTGGTGAACGGCCCCCGCAGCCACCTCTACTATGTCGGCCCCGTGCGCCGCCACAGCTTCAAGAACTTCGAGTTCCGGGCCGACGTCATGACGCACCCCAGCGCCAATTCGGGCATCTACTTCCACACCCAGTTCCAGCCGGACGACTGGCCCAGCAAAGGCTTCGAATGCCAGGTCAACACCAGCCACAGCGACCCCAAGAAGACCGGCGGGCTCTACAACGTCAAGGACGTGATGAACGACGCCCCCTCCAAGGACGGCCAGTGGTTCAACTATTACATCAAGGTCGAGGGCCAGCACGTCATCATCAAGATCGACGGCAAAACCACCGTGGATTGGACCCAGCCGGACAATTGGGTGCCTCCGCAGGGCAATGCCGGACGCAAAATCGGCCAGGGCACCATCGCCATCCAGGGCCACGACCCCAAGAGCCTCGTCTATTTCAAGAACATCGCGATCAAGCCGCTGGACCCGATCAAGGTCGTGGTCGTCACGGGCGGGCATGACTTTGAGCACGACCCGTTCTTCAAGCTGTTCCAAGGCTACCGCGACGTCAAATACGTCGAGGCCGCCCAGAAGGACCACAGCGAGCTGTTCGAGGACATCAGCAACTGGGACTACGACGTCATCGTGCTGTACAACATGAGCCAGAACATCTCGCCCAAGCGGCAGGAGAACTTCAAGAAGCTGCTGGCAGAGGGTGTCGGGCTGGTTGCTCTGCACCACTCGGAGGGTGCGTTCAACACGTGGGAAGACTACCGCCAGATCATCGGGGCCCGGTATCCTCTCAAGGACCAGCAGATCGACGGCAAACAGTACGCCACGGGGACATACGAGCACGACAACGATATGAATATCAAAATCGTCGATCGTGAGCACCCGATCACCCGGGGCCTGAGCGATTTCACGATTCACGATGAGGTGTACAAAGGCATCTGGTTCGCCAAGGACAATCACGTCCTTCTGACGACGGACCATCCGAAGAATGATGTGACTGTCTGTTGGACGCGGCCGTCCAGCACGGATCGCGTCGTATTCCTCCAGCTCGGCCACGACGCGAAGGCGTACGCCAATCCGAACTACCGCGAGTTGGTCGTCCGCTCGATCCGGTGGGCCGCGGGCGATCTGAACTGAGATACTCGACTTACTTGAGAATTGACTCAAACTGACCGAGCGTTGTCATGCTGAACGGAACGAAGTGGAGTGAAGCATCTGGTCCTTGTAGGGCGAGCGTCTCCGCTCGCCTAAAGGTTGTGCGAGAGCCTGCCCTGAGCCTGCCGAAGGGACGCACAACCTACGAAACCCAGATCCTTCGCTTCGCTCAGGATGACAGTAAGCCGGCTTGAGCAGGAAGGAGAATCGAATATGTCGTCGCAAGTGAATCGTCGCAGTTTTATGAAGCATTCGCTGGCCGCTTCGGCCGGGGGCGTGCTGGCCATGAATACAGGGCAAGCCGCCGAGCCAAAGGGACCCACCATCAAGGTCGAGCCGAATTCGAAGGCAAAGATCCCGATGGGCAAGATCGGCAAGCTGGAAGTCAGCCGGATGCTGCTGGGCGGCAACCTGCTGACGCACTACACGCACAGCCGGGACCTTCAGTACGTCTACAACCTTTGTGCGCACTACAACACCGAGGACAAGATTCACGAGACGATGGCCATCGCGGAGGCCCACGGCATCAATACGCTGTCGATCCACAACCCGCCGGGGATCGTCTCAATGCTTAAGCGCTACCGCCAGCGCTACGGCGGAAAGATCCAGTGGATCATCTGCCCCATCGCCGAGATCTCCGAGGACATGAGGGCCTATGCTGAGATGGCCAAGGAGCTGGTCGATGAAGGCTCCGAGGCCCTCTATCTGTGGGGCGTCCGTTCCGATCCGCTGGTCAACCAGGGGCGCATGGACCTCGTTCGCAAAGCCGTCGAGATCGGCAAGGACCTCGGCGTCCCCTCCGGCGTCGGCGCCCACGACCTGAAGGTCGTCGTCGAGTGTGAGAAGAACAACATCCCCGCCGACTTCTACATCAAGACGTTTCATCACCACAAGTATCCGAGTGCCCCGAAGCCGAACGAGCTGAAGAACGCCTACAACGAAGTGCCCGGCTACTGGTGTCGGGACCCGCAAGAGACGATCGAGGTGATGAAGAACGTGACCAAGCCGTGGATCGCCTTCAAGGTGATGGCGGCCGGTGCGATCCCGCCGAAGGACGCGTTCCAGTACGTCTTCGAGAACGGCGCCGACCATACCCTGGCCGGCATGTTCGACTTCGAGATTGCCGAGGACACCAAGGTCCTCAACGAGACCCTGGCCAATCTCAAAGGAAGAACGCGACCCTGGCGAAGCTGAGGCCTTTTAGAGGATCTCCAGCCGATGGAGGATCGACTTCGACCAGCGCGTGGTCCTGGCCTGGGACAGCAGCAGCAGCAGCACGACGGCCAGCCAGTAGCCGGTGAAGCGCAGGTAGAAGATGACCGTGTTCCCGATATTGGCGTCTTTGGCCGACAGCCAGCGGGCCAGCTCATCGGGCGTCCAGGTGACCCCGAGCACGTTCAGGCCGAGGACTTGCCAGGGGATCAGCAGCGCGACCGCAATGAGCGAGAGAACAAAGGCTCGCGAAATGTGGTTGAGGCCCCCCAGTCGGCCGACGAGCGAGACCATCAGGCTGAAGAAGATGCTGGCGGTCAGCAACGCGGCGGCAACGACCAGAACGCCGTTGACCAGCTCGATGGCCCTCGCCACGTGGTCGAAATCGACGATCCCGAAGAGCGCGCCCGCGGCGCCCGCAGTGCCCGGGTGGCTCACCCCGCCTGTCGGCGTTGCGCCGGGCGTCGTGACGGCCCCCGGGCTGTCGGCGGCCGGTCCCGAAACGGCAGGTACTCCTACTATGTTCAAGTTGATCAGCCAGAAGGCCGCTTGAGTCAGCAGCAGGCAGCCCAGGAGAATCCCGAAGAAGACGTTCTTCCACCCGCGGAAGACACTGACCGCCTCCAGGCTGTCATTCGTGTCGATCACATTGCCTTGACTAACCGGGTTCTCGTTCATCTGGGTTCCCTCGAATCTCTCGATCGGTTTCGTCATCCAGATTCCTGCCTTCGCAGGAATGACGTCACCCCTGCGAGGCAGGGGTTGCCTGCGTTTGCCGCATGCTTCGCCGTGAGTCGGCAGGGAACAAAGGCAGCGGCACATCGACCTCCAGCCGACAAACGGCTTAGGCTTAGGTATTATGGGGTTTCTGGGGGAGCAATGCAAGCGAATTCTCTGCGGACAGCGATATCGAGGACATCTACTCGCTTGAAGGCAGGGCCACACGCAGGGCTCGGATGGCTTGCGCCAGGCCGTGCATCGCGGGGCTGATCCGGCGCATGTCCCCCATGTTCAGCACCTGCGGCAGCGGACAGTAGATGAGCACGAATCCGAGAGAGCGCCCCAAATCGCTCAAAGGCAGCGTGACGAGCGAGAACTTGTTCAAGATCCCCAAGTCGCCGTTCATGCTCATGCCCGCGATGTCATCGAGCATACAGGGCTTATTGTGCTTGCAGATCGTCTCTGCCAACTCAGGATCGAGGCCCTCCTGCGGCCCCGAATGCTCGCAGTAGAGCGACTCATCCCCCTCGCAGGCATGGAGCTCGCAGCCGTCGCTCTGGCGGATGAAGAAGCTGACGCCGGCCCCCGGCAGCTCCTGCTTGATGACCCGCCCGGCCCGCGTCAGGATGCCGTTGAGGTCTGTGCCGCCCAGCAGCGATCGGTAGAACTCAGCGGCAAACCCGATGTCCTGTAATCGGCGGAGGAAGGAGCGCTGGGCCCCGATCAGGTCGTTGCACAGGATATCGACCTTGTTCGCCTGCTGTTTACGCTGCTTGTTCAGCTTCTTGACGAGCAGGCGAAGCCGCTTATATCGTTCGGTCTGAATCATAGATCTCCACGTCCCCAAAAGGGTCCCGAACGCACGTCGTTCAGGATCGGGTCCGCAACCACGAAGCACCGCGGTTGAAGACCTGGCCGACCCAACGCCTAAGTTCGGTCCATGAAAGGAGATGCTTTAGCTCCAAGCTCCGCGGAAACCGTCGCCGGGCGGTCGCCCCATAAACAACCCGGTATCACCGGTGGAGTGTCCCCGAATCGCCCCGGTGAGCGACGCCGCAAGGAACAAATGAAGAAGATGAGCCGCTTAAGCGGATGTTTTCGGACGTGTCATCGGGCTGTCTTCTGTGACCAGCCCTTGTGCATCCGGGATGTGAAGGATAGCATGGGGGCGAGTGACAGAGACCTGTCTGGAGAATCAAGACTCATGACAAAGCGATCATCCACGAAGCCGCTGACGTTGTATCTTTCCATGATTCTTGCCACCGCTCTTGCTGGACTGCCGGCCGGACGATTGAAGGCTGCCGCAAGTCCGCCCGCCTCTTCTTCGGCCGCCCTGGACGCGGCGGCCGGGACCCTCGGCGACGGACGGCTGGATGCGGCCTTCAGTGGCTTTGACATGGTTTCGAAAGACTCTTCGGCCCCGCCCTTTGTTCGTGGTTTGGCCATGCTTGGGATGGCCGAAGTGGCGTCGGCCCGGCAGGACTTCGCCGCCGCTAGTGTGATGTGGGAGCGCGTGGCCTCCGATACGGGATTGCCTCCGCTCCACCGCGATACAGCGCGCCGCCGCTTGGCGGAAGCCCAGCGGCTCCGGCAGGGATTGGCCGGGCGCGATCCTGCCGCGTATCGGGCCGAGCTGCCGGTCTTGCCTGAGCCTGCCGTCGTGCTCCACGTCGCACCCACAGGAACGGATGCGACCGACGGTTCCGAGGCCAGGCCGTTTGGCTCTCTGGAGAGGGCCCGCGACGCCGTGCGGGCGTTGAAGAAATCCAACGGCGGAACGCTTCTCAAAGGCGGTGTGCGGATCGTGATGGGGGGCGGGTCGTATCCTGTCGAGCGAACGCTGTTGCTGACATCTGAGGACTCGGGAACGGCCGAGGCCCCGGTGGTTTACAGGGCCGCCTCCGGCCAAACGCCCGTTCTTGGCGGCGGGACGCGAATCACCGGCTGGAAGCCGATCTCGGACGCGAGCCTTCGAGACAAGCTTGAGCCATCGGTCCGCGATCGGGTCCTGGAGGCCGATCTCAAGGCGCTGGGCGTGACGGACGGGGGCGACGCGACGGCGCTGCGCCGCCGGTGCGAGCTGTTCGCGGATGGCCGGCCCCAGACGCTCGCCCGCTGGCCGAACGAGGGCTTTGTCAGAACCGGTGAAATCCTTGGCAAGGAGGCCTTCAAGTATCTCGACGACCGGCCGAATCGCTGGCTTGATGAGCCGAACGTCCGTCTCTATGGCTATTGGTTCTGGGACTGGTACGAGGAGTATCAGACGGTGGCGACCATCGATGCGGGCGCTCGGACCTTTACGCTGTCCCGGCCCTACTCGCAGTACGGCTACCGCAAAGACCAGCGTTACTACGCCGTGAACGTTTTCCGTGAGATCGACAGCCCGGGGGAATGGTATCTCGACCGCCGCACCGGCAAGATCTACTGGCTGCCGCCGGAAGGGGTCGACGGGACGAAGGCGCAGACGGTCCTGAGCGTGTTCGACCAGCCCTTTGTGGCCTTGGACGGAGTCAAGCACGTGCTGTTCGCTGGCCTGACGCTTCAGGAAGGGCGGGGCGACGGCATTCACATCCGCGGCGGGGCGGACTGCCTCGTAGCGCATTGCACGCTCCAACGCTTGGGCGGCGACGCCATTGTGATCGAGGGGGGACAGCATCACGGCATCTTCGCCTGCACGATGAACACCCTCGGCTGCGGTGGGGCGCGCGTCGCGGGCGGCGACCGCCGGACCTTGACGCCCGGCCGTCATTTCGTCGAGAACTGCACCGTGTCCGATCTCTCGCGGCTCAAGCGGACGTACACCCCGGCCGTCCATCTCGACGGCTGCGGCAATCGCGTCGCCCACAACCTCTTCGAGAACATGCCTTCCTCCGCCTTGCGGATCGAGGGCAACGACCACCTGATCGAGCTGAACGTGATCCGCAACGTGGTCCAGGAGTCGGACGACCAGGGCGGCCTCGACATGTTCGGCAATCCCCTGTATCGCGGGGTCGTCATTCGCTGGAACCGCTGGGCCGACATTCGGGGTGGCACGCAGAACGGCGCGGCGGGCGTCCGATTGGACGACATGATTTCCGGCGTCACGATTCATGGCAATATCTTCGAGCGGTGCGGCGCCGTCGCCTTCGGCGGTGTCCAAATCCACGGCGGCAAGGACAATCTCGTGGACGGCAACCTCTTCGCGGATTGCCGCGCGGGAATCAGCTTCAGCCGCTGGGGTGCCAAACGCTGGCTTGAATCCGTTCAGCGATTTGTGCCGCAGGCGGGCGAGGCCCCGTATTCGAGCCGCTATCCTGATCTGGCCAGTCTCAAGGAAGGCGCAGATGTGAATCTCATCACCCGCAACCTTTTTGCCCGCTGCGGGAGTGTCTTCGTTCGCGACGGCGGAGTGGAACGGACCGCTCTGAATGCCGTCACCGACGTGACCGTGACGGCGCAGATCGCATCGAGCAATGATCCGCAGCTCAAGCGGATGCTTTTCGAGGCGATTCCGCTCGACGAGATAGGTCCTTACAATGACTCTTTTGGGAGGTAGTACCATGACTGCGAATTCCCGTGTAACCACGAGACGTCAGTTTCTTCGCAATTCGACCTCGGCCACGGCTGGCGTGGCGCTGGGCTTGAATCTCTTCGGCACGCCCGCGATGCGCTCCGTCCGGGGCGCCAACGAGAAGATTCGGGTCGGCTTTATCGGCGTGGGAAACCGCGGGAGCCAGTTGCTCCAGGGGTTCATGGCCCAGGATAACGTGGACATCGTCGCCTTGTGCGATGTCTACGAGCCTTACCTGGCCCGCGACAACTCCCAGGTCGGCCAGGCCGTGATCAACTCCATCGGCGAGCGGGTGCCCAAGATGGGCGAGAAATTCCCCGGCGAGGTCGCCCGGTATAAGGACTTTCGTCGTCTGCTTGACCGCAAGGACATCGACGCCGTGGTCATTGCCTCACCCGACCACTGGCACGCCATTCAGATGATCGCGGCCTGCCGGGCGGGCAAGGATGTCTACGTGGAAAAGCCCCTGTCCGTGACCATTCACGAGGGTCGAAAGATGGTCGAGGCTGCGGCGAAATACAACCGCGTCGTCCAGGTGGGTCTGCACCGCCGGTCGTCCCAGATGTACGCGGACTTGGCGAAGGAGATGCAGGCGGGCAAGATCGGTAAGGTCACTGTCGCCCGGGCGTATCGCGTCAGCAACATGTCCCCCTCCGGCATCGGAAAGTATCCAGACAAGACCCCGCCCAAGGGGTTGGACTGGGACCTGTGGCTCGGCCCGCGCCCGATGCGCCCTTACAAGGACAATATCGCGCAGTACAAGTTCCGCTGGTGGCAAGCCTACTCATCGCAGGTGGGCAACTGGGGCGTCCACTACTTCGACGCGATCCGCTGGGTCCTGAACGAGGAAGCGCCGATCTCGATCTCGGCCCACGGCGGCCGGTTCGCGGTGGACGACGACCGCACGATCCCGGACACGATGGAGGTGATCTTCGAGCTGCCTTCCGGCGTGTTGCTGGTCTTCGGGCAATATGAAGCGAACGGGATCGCCCCCCTCGAATCCGGCGAAATCGAGTTCCGGGGCACACTCGGCAATCTGTACTCGGGTTCCGAAGGCGGCGGATACAAGGTTGCCCCTTCGCCGGCCGGGCAATTCCAGCCCTCCAAGCCGCGTGGCAAGCCCGAAGAGAAACCGGCGGCCAAGGGCGGGCCGGACCTGACGGTCCTGCACATCCGCAACTTCCTCGACTGCGTCAAAACGCGGCAAAAACCCCATTGCGATATCGAGATGGGCCACCGCTCGACGACGTTTGCTCTGCTGGCCAACATGGCGCTGACGACCAGGTCCCGCCTTGACTGGGACCCGAAGGCCGAACGTGTCACCAACAACAAGGAGGCCAACAAGCTGCTTCACTATCAATATCGCAAGCCCTGGACCCTGTAGCGGGGTTCTTCGGTAAGGCCATGAAAGACGCCGGGTGGGAAGGTCCGATAGCAGATTGCGAATAGCCCCCGCGCCGGCCCCAGGGCTACCGTCGGGAGAATTGGCGTTGTTTTTTTTGAACCCCTCTTGGGGGTCGAGTCCTCCTAACTCTTTTTCTCCCAAGCGGTTAGTGCGCATGGCGGCCCCGCGCCAATTGGCTTTGTTTTGCATCTTCGGCCTGTGCAGGCCTCCCGGGTCCCTGTCTATGCCGGCGGCAGCCAGGAGTTGCCGTCCTACCGCTCCCGACCAGCGTGATCAGATTCTCTATTCACTTTTCAATCGTTACTTCAGAGAAATAGTTCAGTGGCTATCATACAACCATCGGGATGGGCCGTCAAGTGTAATCTCGACCCGAGGGGAGCTGCGCGTCCTGCATTTCGCAAGTTCCACGACTATGGGGACGGATTGCCGCGCGTCGCGCGCACCTGTCTGTGACACCCGTAATGTCAGGGCGCGGACCGGGTGAGCCTTCTTTCCCCTCATCGCTCAAGGTCCGCCCTCAAACAACCGATGAACCTGGGTGTATGTCTTGGTAGTGAACACGTTTCTGCTCTCTCGCTCGAAACAGCGAGCCACAGAAACCGGCAGAGCGGACTCAAGTATGAAGCGGACCCGCAGAGCATTCACGATGGTCGAGCTCATGGTGGTCGTTCTGATCGTGGGGATCCTCGTCGCCGCGGCGATCCCCATGATGAAAGGCCGCACGGATGCGTCCAAATGGTCGGAGGCCAAGATGGCGATGGGAACGATCGCCCACGCCCTGCGCGCCTACGGCAGCGAGAAGGGCAACTTCTCGGGTGCCCCCACTCTCGAAGAGATCGGAATCCTGGACGGGGATCTGGACGGGACCTATTTCTCGCACGGGACCTACGCGATCACCTCGGCTTCCGCCTCGATCGGGCAAACCAGCTTCGTCATTACCTGCACGGCGGCGGATTCCACCCGGGCTGACGTCCCGACCAGCCCGGCCGGCATGACACTGACCTGCAACTCAGGCAATGACTATCAGGCCACCTTCGTCGGCCTCGGCGGCGAGTGACGCAGCACCCCCCAAGCACTCCCTTTTCCCTCAAATTTTCGCACACACCGCACTTGCGGCGCCAAGGGACGTAAAATAGCATCACGTCTCTGTCAAGTGCGCAGTCGTGAAAGATCTCGGCTTGCCGGAAAGGAAGATGCTATGAGAGCAAAAGTGTTGGTGGTCTACTATTCCCTGTATGGGCACGTCTATCAGTTGGTCGAGGCGGCCGCCCAAGGCGTGCGAACGGTGCCCGACGTTGAGGCCGTCCTGCGGCGCGTCCCGGAGACGTTGCCGCCGGAGGTTATCGAGAAGCTGGGTGCGGCCGAGGCACAGAAACAGCAGGCCCAGGTCCCCGTGTGCACCGTAGACGAACTCACCCAGTACGGCGGAATCATCTTCGGAGCACCCACCCGTTTCGGGGCCGTGTGCGGCCAGATGCGGCAGTTCCTCGACGCCACGGGGCAGTTGTGGTTCAAGGGCGCCCTGGTCGGCAAAGTGGGCAGTGTCCTCACCAGCACCGCCACGCAACACGGGGGCCAGGAATCCACCATCCTGGGCTTGCACACGACGCTCCTGCATCACGGCATGGTGATCGTCGGCCTGCCCTATTCCTTCCAGGGCCAGATGGGCGTGGGAGAGATCACCGGCTGTTCCCCCTACGGGGCTTCCACCATCGCGGGTCCAGACGGCAAACGCCTTCCCACGGCGAACGAGCTTGCAGGCGCAAAATACCAAGGCGAGCACGTGGCCAAGATTGTGAAGAAGCTGGTGGCGTGAGAGATGTCCGTCAACAAACGAAACGGGTCCTCTGGGTGTACGACTAAATCCAGTGGTACCCGTGCACTCATTCTGTCATCCTGAGCGCCAGCGAAGAGCCTGTCCTGAGCGAAGTCGAAGGAATCTGGCCACGGACTGCACGTGGACGCGGTACGTTGGGTGCTTCTCCTGCGATGCCAGATGCTTCGCTTCGCTCAGCATGACAACTGCGGATTGGCCCGTCACAAAACGCAGTCGCACATTCCTCTGGCCTACTGCGGCTGTGCGGGCGGCTTGAGGAAGCCCTGGTGCCGCAGCCAGTTGGCGCAGGCCTGCGTCCACATGGAGCACGGATGGTCGCTCGGGCGGACGCCGAAGTCGTGGGCGGCGGTGGCGTAGACGTGCAGCTCCGCCGGCACGCCGGCTTTCCGCAGGGCCAGGTACATGAGCACGCTATGCTCCGGCGGGCTGATGATGTCGGCCCCGCCGTGCGCGAGGAAGACCGGTGGCGTCCCGGCCGGGATGTGGAAGGAGGGAGCGATCTCGTCCTTGTCCTTGGCCTTCAGATACCCCGAATAGACGCCGATGGCAAAGTCGGGCCGGCAACTGATCTTGTCCACGTCATCGACAGGCTCATAAGTCTTCTGCTCGAAGCTGGTCGCGGTCGCAATGGCCAGATGGCCGCCCGCTGAGAAACCCACCATGCCAATCTGGTCCGGATGGATGCCCCACTCAGCGGCCTTGCTGCGCACCAGCCGGACGGCCCGCTGCGCATCCTGGAGCGGCCGCCGGGCCGGTTCGCCCTTGATCTCATCCGGCCGTCGTGGCACGCGGTACTTGAGAATAATCCCGGTAGCGCCAATCGAGTTCAACCACGCGGCCACCTCCTCGCCTTCCAGTTGCCAATACAGGTCCCAATACCCGCCGCCGGGACAGATCAGCACCGCAGTCCCGGTATCCTTGTCTTTCGCCGGCCGATAGATCGTGAGGGTCGGCTTGGTGACGTTGGTCACCAGCCTGGTCTGCTCGGTGACCTCAACCTGCTTACGGTCCAGCTTCGGCGACATCCGGACCATCTCCGCGCCGATATTGCCCGTCTCCTCCGGCGCCTTCCCCGGCCAAACCTCGACAACCAGCGGCTTATCGGCCCCAACCACCGATCCAGCCCCGCACATCCCTATGACCAGAGAAACCATCAACATGAATCGCATCATAGTATGCCTCCTGGGCTCGCCCATTAGAAACCGGCATTCGTAGCTGTGCTCATTGTTTGCCATCCGCCGTTCTCCCTTGCTCTCTGTTCCTCAGGTCGTCATGGAACTCCAGCATGAGTCTTTTGGTTCTCTCGCCCAGCATGCCCATGAGGGCCAGGAGCAGCCAAGCTAATCCAATACACAGTCCAAACCCCATGGTTATGCCAAAGTCAAAGCCGCGAGCGAACCAGTCGGCTGCGTCAGACTCCATCAATCTTGTGGCGTGTAGAACACTCTCCGCGTTTATCAGCAAGGTCGCCGGCAATCCAAGCCCGCCCAGAAGCAAGAAAATGCGAGCGTTCTTCACGCGCTTTTGCCATTTCCGAACGTGCGCAACGTATTCCTCATCCGTGAACCTTTGTGGCCGCAGCCAGGTTCCAACTCTTTGAAAGGAGAACGTCGTCATTGCCAGTGTCCCTTCACATTGCTGATTGTCCCCTACTCTGATTCATCGCTCATGTCAAGGGGGCAAACCTGATCCCTTTACCGTTCGGTCGCTTCAACTGTTCCTTGGTGACGCAACCTATGAGGCAATCCTGCCCGCCGAGATCGTAGCATACGTAGATCTTGGATGGGTCCGACTGAGCCAGAAGCTCCACGAATCGGCTGAAGACAGTGGGATCGGCCCAATCGTCTCCCACTTCACACTGAATCTTGATGTCTTTGCCACGAAAGGAAAAGGAAAGCCAAGCTTCTCTATTCTCGACATCCACATGATCTTGGATGTTCTCGATGGACAAAGAGCCTTCTGCCATTTCGGACATGCGTTCGGCGATCCTCTTGTAGGCGCCAGGATCCTCAATACATTCCGTATCGAAATGCCATAGGTTGACACAGTGGCTCCGGTGTGGTTCCTGTTCTTCCATCATGCCTAACCCGATCAGGATCAAATCGTAGCTTGGCCTCTCGTAGTCAGTCCGATTCCGGGATTTAAGGAGATCATCGCAAGTGAACGGCTCGGCCAGCCTGAGACCGCAACTGGCGAGAACCTCAAGCTTCTGTTCCAGCGTCGTCTGCGGATCACCTGCACTGGAAGGATTGGATCGGCGATGGGATGTCGCTTTGACCAGCAGGATTACCACAGCGACAATTGCCACGACAAGAATCGGTATCAGTGTCTTCATTCAGTTCTCCGCGTCGAAAAGAACAATACCGCCAGGTTCTCGATCTCGCCGGTGTCGGGGTGGAGCCGCGCGATGATCTCATGCCGTCTTTTGTGTTATCAGGTCTTTGTCGAACTCCAGTCTATAGGATAGTATCGTCCTCAAGTCGATCTTCTTGGAGGCATCCAGGATCTCTATCCCCACGATCTTGCCGCGAGAAGTTGTGTCCAAATTGACGCCTTCGGTGATTTCCACGGCCCCTTCCGGAGGCTCATCCCCCAACTCCAAGTACAAGGCATCGACTTCGTCGTCGTAATGTACCTTCATGGGGTGCGTCCTTTCTTCAAGGGATCATGACGGGAAAACCTGATTTCCATCATGACGCTCCTATCGCCGCGTCATGTGTTGCTCAAGGGAGTCGATCTGCTCGTCCGTGAGGCTCTCATAGACTCGCCTGGCTAAGGCAAGCACTCGTCCGGTTTCTCAATCGGCTCGATCACGAGGCGCACCTTCTGGCCCTCCGCAAGCTCCAGATCTGCAGGGGCTATCACGCGAAAGCTCCCATGTTCATAGACCGCCTCGATCGTTTCTGTCTTCATTGGCTTGCTCCTTTGGGCCATAGCAATTGTATTATAGCGGTCCATGAGCTATTTGTCCTCGTCTTTCCAAGGCAACTGACGAAGCGAACGACCGGCGTGCTGTCTCCGGACCCCCGCATTTCTCGCATCCTGCCCATAGCATGCTCGATGCGTAGCGGTGCTGCGGGGCAGCAGAGCCAAAGCACGCTCGTTTGTAGTGATGCGAGGCGTTTCTCTTCGTAGGTTGTGCGTCCTCGCACGATTTCTTCAGGCGAGCGAGGACGCTCGCCCTACGCGGAGGACGCTATGCCCTTACGGGCACACTACAAACCATCTGCGACGCTGCTTCCTCCTGCTATCATGCTATTGGTCCAAAGCGACAAATGCCGGGGGTCGGGGGGCAGAGCCCCCGCATCCCCGGTGACAATTATCGGCGCAAGGATCAGCAGAAGGAGAAGGTGTGCACGGCACACCCTACAGCCGCAGCCATGCCGCGGCATTCTGGCTGCGGATCTTCTCCTTGTCCGGCTCGCTGGCGTCGAGCACATCCAGTTTTATCAGGGCGGGGTCGGGATAGTTGAAAGGCATCCCGGTTCCGAACATCATGCGGTCAGCGCCCAGGTTCGTGATGAGTTGCCCAAGCTCGTTGGCCAGCACGGCACTCAAGCGGGACAGCTCGACGGCGTAATTGGACGGCAGACCGTTGTTCTTTCGGCCCAGCGGGGACCTCACGTAGTCGAGGCCGTTGAGCAGGAGGAAACGTGATTTCGGAAAAGCCTTCACCAGCTCGACAATCTCTTCCAGCGGTATGTCGGGAATGTTCAGCAGCCAGCTCCGCTCACGGTTGTCCTCCACGCGAATGGGGATGGAGATGACCATGCCTCGCTCTGTCGCGGCGTTGATCAGTTCTCGGCAACAGGGGCTGGAGAAGCTGTAATTGTGCCACTTGGGGTAGAGGTGAAGGCCCGTCATGCCGAAATCCTCGTGGCAGATCTTCAGATCGTCCTGCCAGCCGGCGTAGAACGGATTGATAACGGCGAACGGAATCAGCCGGTCGCGATGGCCACTGGTCTCGGCTGCTACCTCCTCATTGCCGGCCTGCGCGTTGCGATAGGTAATGGCACTGACGCTGGAGACGACCGCCTTGTCGATCTTCTTGGCGTCCATGAGCGCCAGCAGCGATTCGGCTGTGTTGTGCCGCAGCCGCCGGAACGCAAAATGGCCGAGATAGGCATTCACGTCAATCATCACGATTTCCGCCTCCGCAAGAGTCTTATCATATTCCCGCCCAGGATCTTCGCTTTGTCCTGTATGCTCAATTCCGCCCCGCGAATCTTGCCCACGCCCGCCGTCATGGACGAGTCACAGCCGAATACGACCCGATCCGCACCGACTACGGCCACGGCCAGGTCCACCGAGCCGTCGTCCGTGACGCTGCCGCTGGTGTCGAGCATGAGGTTCGGCGCGTGGCGTGCGGCCTTGATCGTCCACTCCCAATCGCCGCCGCCGGAGAAGTGGGCGCAGATGAGCATGGCCTCCGGGTAGCGGCGGGCCAGCTCCGCGAGGTTCCCGCTGTCGGTCAGACGCGGCTGGTCTTCCACGAAGTAGTGGGAGTGGCTCGCGTGGTGGAGGATGGGGATGCCCAGCTCGATCGTCAGCTCCACGATGGGAAAGACCACCGGCTCGGTGCAGTTGTACTCGTTGTACAGCTTAACGCCCATGAATCCATGATCTCCCACGTAGCGGCGGATTTCCTCCAACGCCTCCCGGCCGTAGCCGGGATTGACGTAGCAGTAGCCGAGCACCCGCCCGGAGAACCGCCGCATGCCCTCAGCCGTCCACTGGTTGCATTCCCGGAAACCATCGAGGGTCGCCGGCCAGTGCGACGTGAGGGTCGAGCAACACAGTTGGTCGATTCCCAGCTTGTCCGCTGCCTCAATGAGCTTGCGGTCATCCGCCTCCCAAGTCGGGCGGCTGTGATGATTCAAGTGCGCATGGCAGTCGATGACTTTACCTTTCACTGGCGGAGTGCTCGACGTGCTGGATGCAGACTGCTCGCCGGCCATGCCACGTACCGATGACAGGGCCGCCGCTCCCAGCGCCACGGCAGCCGAGCCTTTCAGGAGCGTTCGTCGCGAGATGCGCGGCTGAGATTCAGGCGAACTCGCGGTCTTCTGAGAAATGGTCATAGCTTTCTGCCTCCTTCAATTGTCTCGGCCTCGTTCAGTCTCGTGCACCTGTAGCAATACTCCTGAGCCACAGAACGGGTGGCACGGGCAAACTTGTTTGCCCGTGGGGCTTCGGATGGACCGGCTCGATCCAAACGGCACCGTCAAACGAGTTTGGCGGTGCCACCCGCCGCACCCCGCCAGCCCCTTCATAGGCTACCCCCCGTTTCTCCTTGCTTTCCATTCTTCAGATCATCGTGAAACTTCAGCATGAGTTCTTTACTCCTCTCTCCCAAAGCCCCCGTGATTGCCAAGAGCAGCCAAGCCAATCCAAGACAAAATCCCAACCCCATGACTATGCCAAACTGAAAGCCGGAAGTGAACCAGTAGACCACATTCGAGTCCACAATCGATCTCACGAGGCACAGAACTCTTTCTATGTTTATCAATAAGGTCGTCGGCAATCCAAGCCCGCCGATAAGCAAACCAATGCGAGCGTTCTTCCAGCGTTTTTTCCATTTGCGAACGTGCTCGACGTATTCTTCGTCCGTGAACCTTCGTCGGCGAAACCACGCTGCAATTCTCTGAAAGAGGAACATCGGCATCGTCATTGTCCCTTCACTCTCTGATTGATTAGGTTCTTGAAGGAATTCTCACCCCCGGGTGCGGCGCGGCCGGGCCGCGCCAGATGCTGCCGCCGAAGGTGGTGACGTAGATCAGGTTGTCGTTGGCTGGGTCGAAGGTCACTCGCTGGATGTTCGAGAAGGGGAGGTCGTCGAATGCCTGCCAGGTTTGGCCGTTGTCTTGCGAGAGCCACAGACCTGCGCCGGGCGCGCCTTCGGTAAGCGTCATGTAGATCCAGCCATCGTGCTTTGGGTGGAAATAGCCGCCGAAGGTCTGTCGGGCCTGGCGGCCGATGCGCTGCCAGGTCTTGCCGCCGTCTGTCGTACGGTAGAGGCCGCCGGACTGATCGGCCCCGCTGGCGTCGCAGGTGCCGACCAGGATGTTGTTGCTGTTCTGCGGGTGGACTGAGAAATCCTTGGGATAAAGGAAAAGCTGCGAGGCGTTGACCTTCTCCCAGGTCTCCGCGCCGTCTTGGGACCGGTACAGGCCGACGCCTTCGCTCATGAGCGGCTTGCTCTGGGCGGGACGCATGGCGCAGATCATCGCAAAGAGTGTTCCATCCTTGTGCAGGATCACGTGGGAGACTCGCATGTTCAGCGGGTGGCCCAGGCCGTTTTTCTTCAGCGTCCAAGTCTTGCCGTCGTCGGTCGATTTGTAGACGCCTTCCAGGAAGACGCCGGCGTACAACGTGCGGGCGTTCTGGGGGCTGCGGGGATCGAGCACGATGGAGGTCACCGGCCGCAGCGGAAGACCCTGCGCTTCCGGCTTCCAGGAGGCGCCGAAGTCGCGGGAGATGCACACGCCGCCGGGACCGTTGTGGCCGTGACGCTCGGAGATGATATTGTCGTTGGGGATGTCGTGGACGTCGGAGAAGCCGCCCCACATCTTGCCCGGGATTTCGGGATCGAACGTGATCTCGTAGCAGGTGTTCCGCCACGGGCCCCAGGTGTTCTTGTCCCACCAGATCCAGGTCTTGCCGCTGTCGAGGGACCGGGCGAAGCCGATGTCCGTATAGGCGATGTAATGGCGGTTGGTTTCGAACGGATCGATGTAGTAGTTCCAGGTCGTCGTGACCACCAGGCCGGTGCACGCCCAGGCGCAGCCGGGCTTGGGCGGCTGGCCAGGGGCAGGGTAGGTGTCGCCGTTGAACCACGTGTCGCCGCCATTATGGGTAATGTAAGACTGGCTCCACACTAAGATCAATCGGTAGGGGTCGCTGTTGCAGATCGCGGCGGCAAACGGCGTGTCGCCTCCCTTGAACGATTGTCCCGCCGAGGCGGTGACATAGTTGGGGGCGACGTTGTACTCCTTGAAACGTGGGTCCTGGAAGAACGTGGCGCGCCAGGTCTCGCCGCCATCGTTGCTGCGATAGACGGTCTCATGGTGCGGCGGATGAAAGCCCGTACTCGTATTCGTGACGTACACCGTGAGCGGCTTGGCGTCCGTGGTCAGGACCTGCTTGTACTGTGCGATAGAGCCATAAGACCACTGGTCGGCCTTGGTCGTATCGAGGTTGATGCCCCGGCCCATTGCTGGCTGCCAAGTCTCGCCCCGGTCGCGGGAACGGTAAACGCCCCCGCGCAAGACGCCATTCTCCAGCTTGCTGGTGACGGTACAGTAGAGCATGGTGCCCGTCGCATCGGAGGAACCGCCGGCGAATCCCTTGATCTCCTTCCACGGCAGCCGATCGGTCTTCTCCGCCCAGGTCTGTCCACCGTCATCGGATCGCCAGATACCTTTGTCCGTGGCGGCGAACATCGTGAGGCCCGTGTCTGTGCAGTCGAAATGGAACCCGATCACCTGACCCTGCGGTCCCGCGCAGGCGGTCCAGGTGACGCCCGCATCGCGCGACAGCTTGCACTGGCCGTTACGCGTGCCTGCGAGCATGATGCTGGGATCGGATGGGTCGATCGCGATCTCGCCGGAGAGGGAATCCTTGAGATTGCCGATGGGCGTGAAGGTCCGGCCTTTGTCGCGGCTGACCTTCAGCCGGCCACTGGAGGAGGCGTAGATTACGTTGCGGTCGGACGGGTGAAAGCCCGGCCGGCATTGGGTGTCGGTCCGCAACTGCCCCTGGTGGATCATCCGCCAGTTGTGGCCGCCATCTTCGGAGAGGTAGGCGGCGCTCATATCGCAGTTGAGCATCATCAGGTTGGGGTCGGCGGGCGAGATCGCGGGACTGAACATGCCGCCTCCGCCGGAGAGGCCCACCGGTTCCCAATTGCGGATTGGCGACTGGCCTGCGCCGTAATTGGGAGACATCAATACCGATAGCATCAGGGCCAGGCATTCCTGGGCTAAGAAGAACCTACGGCTCATACGCCTACCGCCTTTCGGAAATCGTCCGGTCATAGATTGTCGCGCTGCGCTCGCAATGACATACAGCGATTGTTCATGTTACTGTGGGTGCCATGTCTACGCTTGCGTAGACATGTTCCCGCCGAGGGACAGAACATGCTTACAAGCGTAAGCATGGCACCCGACTGACAGCGCCGTTCATAAACACAGGAAAGCCATCCCCAAGGCCTTTGGCCTTGAGGCTGCCACCGGGTTCTTGACTCCCATAGCCTGAAAAACCGAGGCTCATTTGCCGATGCACCCCCGCATGATCCGCAGGTACTCGCGGCAGGTATCTCGGATGTCGGGGTCGCCGGGATGCCCATCCTGTTCGATGGAGGCGAAGCCGCTGAAGCCGACGTTCTTCATCGCCGTGACGATCGCCTGGACGTCCATCACGCCCCGGCCGAAGGCGGGGAACTGCCGCATCACGCCGTCGATGTCGCGCATGTGCACGTTCATCAGGTGCCTGCCCACTTTGTGGATCGCGACGGGCGGGTATTCCCGCTGGAGCAGCGTCCAGCCCGCGTCCATGTTGTAGCCCAGGTCGTCGTCGCGAATCTGGTCCCAGAGGCGCAGGAACGACGCGGCGTCCGGGACTAAGCAGTGCGTGTGCTGCTCGATGGAGAACTTCAGGCCGTGGGCCTTGGCTCTCGCCAAGCAGGCCTTGGTGGTCTCCACGTAGGCGTTCCACACGCGGTCCCAATCGAAGCCCTCGGCGATGTCAATGTGGTATTTCTCGCCCGGCTTGGGGTTCTCGATCTCGTAGTAGCGGGGCAGGTACTCCGTCGGCCCTTTCAACTCGCGGGCCCAGGGCGCCACGATATTGACCATGGGAGCACCCAGCTTCTTGCCAATTCGGCACGTCGCCTCGAAATAGCCCAAAGCCTGCTCGCGGGCCGCCGGTTCCGTGCTCGACAGGTCCTCGACCACCGGCTGGAACGCGACGAACTGCGAGACGCGCAATTTGTTCCGCTGGAGCTTTTGGTTGAGTCGGTCGATCTTGGCGTCCGTCCAGAAGTCCTTGAGGTCTCGGCGTGCCGTCACGATCAGCTCGACGCCGTCGAAGCCCAGCTCCCCGATGACATCGAGGGCCGGCTCGGGGTCGGCGGCGGGGCCCAGACTGTGGAAACACCAGCTCAGGCAGCCGATTTTGGGCTTGCCCTGCCCACGCGATGCTGGTTGCGCTGCCGTCACCGGCAGAGACAGTCCGGAGGCCGCGACCGCGGCGGTCTGGAGGAACTGACGGCGGTTCAAATCAAGTCGAGTCTTCATAGGTTCACCTCTTTCTGTTTTGTTGCTTCGTGAGCGAGAAACCAGGGCGTGGCGGACAGGCCGCCCCAGCCGGAGGGGTTGTGGTTCCCCAGGAAAATCTTTCGTAGCGTTTCATCATACGGCACCAAGGCCGTCCACAGCACGCCGGGCGAGTTCTTCCACCTCGGGTCGGGGCTCCCGCCGTCGATCCGCTGGAACTTGGCCCCGGCCACCTGCTGGTTCCACATGAAGTCGCGGTTCGTGGCGACCAGCTTTTGGATGTTCTCCTTCGTAAAGACCAGTCCGTGCTCGAACGCTGTGACGATGGTCTCGACGTCGATGCCGTAATAGCCACCATTGGGATGAACACCGACCCAGTGCTTGGGCGAGCCGTTCGCCTTGTAGTCCCACGGTCCGGCGGGGTCCCAGTAGTTCCAAACGAAGTACTTCCCATCTTCGCGCGTCTTCATCCGCGATTTCATGAGCCGGAACCATCTCTCGGCCCGCTCGCGATAGACGGGCTTTTTCGTCACATCGTACATCGCGACCATCCAGCGGGCGATGTGGTTTTCCTTGTTGTCCGGATTGGAAAAGCCGTCGGTGCTGCGCCGGGCGTAACCCTCGGTCCATCCCCCGGTCTTCTGGTCGAGGCCGAACTGGGGAACGATCCACAACCCGCCGTCCGTGACCTCGCGCCAGCAGCCGCGCGAATCCCATTTCTGGAAGACTTGCTCGGCCAGCTTGAGATAGGCCTCGGCCTGCGAGCCGAACTTGTCCTTGAGGATCGGGGTTTTGAGAATTTCGTCTGCCATCAGGACGACCGGGCGCAGCATCATTGCCTCGCCCAGCAGACTGTCCGTGTGGAAGCTCTCTGTGGCGTCCATTCCGCTTTTGGGCCAGCCGAGGAAGCCGTCCGGCTCTTTGACGCCGCGTCGGAGGCACGAGTCCGTCCAGTCGATCAGCAGTTCGACCCATTTCGGATCGCGCGTGGCCAGATAGCCGTAATAGAAGCCGTTGAGACACGGGCTGACGAGCCAGCCGAGCTCTTCGCCCATCTCCTTGTCGCAGTAACGCGAGCGGGCGCTGCCCAGGATGCTCTTCTCCCAACGCGGGAGCCAATCTTGAGTCGGGTCAGGACTCTGGACGCCGAAGACATCGCTGCCCACCGACGCCGCCGTGGCAAAGGCAACGTTTCTGAGGAATTCGCGGCGATTCATAACTTCACTTCTCCTCCAAAGGATACTGTGATTCGGTTTTGACGGTTGTCGTCAGAAGCTTGTTGTTCACGGTGCCGCCGAGCTCGCCCGCAGCGTTGAGTCGCACGTGCCATCGTCCGGCGATATCGATGCCGGCCGGCGGCACGAACGTGACGGCGGCGGGCTGGCGGATTTGCTCATCGGCGATCTCGAAGACATGCAGGAAGAGCGTGCGGCTTCCGCTGTTCGGGTCGCCGATCTCGATCCGCCAGGGACAAATCGGGGGCTTCAACCGACCTTCGGTGCTATGGTTGTATTGGGCCGTCTTTTCCAGCGGATGGCCCCAGGCTTCTTGGCCCGGCCCGCCGCGCAGGATGATCTCGGGCTTCTCGGGCAGCAGGGTGTGCAGGAACATTCGCGAGCGGCCGTGGGACAGCACCGCCTTGTCGCCGTCGGCTTCGGGCAGGCTGAGCCACGTCAAAGCACTCTCCTGCCGCTGCGGCTCGGTGGGGACGTGGAGAAAGAAGTGCCGGGCGAAATCGGGACGCGTCGCCTCGACGCGGTCGAAGACGACGAAGAACTCCTGCTCGCCGCGTAGGTAGAGGAATTGGCGCGTCACCTCACGAGCCTTCTTGTCGCTATAGCCCTTGGTGATGTCGGCGGCGGCGTAGGTGTAGTTGGGGTTGTGCTCGAAGGCCACGATGTGACCGCGCTCGTGCGGCAGGTCGCCGCTCTCGTAGACGTGTCGGAGGAGACCGCCGTCATTCTCGTTGCCCTTGTCCCGACGGAATCTCTCGTTGGGGTCGAAGATCGTGACGATGTTGTAGATCAACGAGCCGCCCGCGTAATAGTCGGTGTCGTTGTGGCCCTGGCCGCCTTGACGCGAGACGAGTGAGCCGCGCTTGCAGATTAGGAAGTGGCCCTCATCATCCCGTGCATGTCCGGCGAATTGCGGGCCGCAGCCGAAGAATGCCCAGGTCGCATTGGGATCGTTCCAGGCGCTGCGCATGTAGACATGCCCGGCACCAGGGAAGAGATAGCCCAGAGGAAGTCCACACGGCGGCGTCGCCTGGATTGAAGGGTCATAGCACGCCACGCGCTGCCATCGCTCGCGCAGCCACGTCCGTCCTTGGTCGCAGAACCATTGAGAAAGCCCGTCATGCAGCATTGGCGCCGCACGGGCGAATGCGGCGGGGCGGGAGCCGTCGCCGTCGTCGATCCAGGCCGTGCGCTCGTTGTGGGGCATCATGGTATAAGCCACCCAGCGGGGCGATTCCACCGGATAGCCCCACGGCTTCAATTGCTTGAACAGGTCAATGCCTGTTGCGGTTCGCCAGGCTTGGAACGCATACGGGATGACGGTGACTGGGCCGTAGCCGCCGTGCCCGAAGGATTCCGACCAGACGCCGCCCATGCGATTGAAGGCGGGGATGCATTCCGCCAGCACGCGCTGGTTCCAGGAGTCGAGGAAGGTCTTGGCGTCCGCTTCGAATTTCGTGCCCGAACCGCTGATGGCCAGTGCGATGAACAGCTTCTGCGTGAGCGCGTCGCGGGTGTTACCGATATTCAGGTGGATCGGTCCCCAGGTCTGGTTGTATTCCCAGTGGCCCCATTTGAGCAGGATGCGCGGCTCGTCGGTGAAGTACCGCAGCCACGTGCCCAGGGCGTTGCCGAACTGGACCCGCTGCTCGGGCGTCAGGGCATCATAGATCCAATCGTAGGCGAGGGCGTGATAGCCGAAGTGGCTGCCTTCGCGGTTGGCGATGAGGGAGCCATCGCCCCATTGCTTGATGATGACCTCGGCATACGGTCGGGCGTCGTGTCCCCTTTGGCGCTCGATGAGATACGCGAGACCGCAGTCCATCAGGTCTTCGGGAATGGACCACGCATTGGAGAGGTACTGAATGCCGCCTCTTTTCACGGCGTCGTCCGCGCGTTGCTTGACGATGGCATAGTCAGCAGCGAGGGGGCCATCGCAGCGCCGAGCCACCTCCGGCACGTCCTCGATCAGGAGCCTGGGATGAGCGGTTCTGACTTGATACGCCGTCTGACTGAGACAGACGCTCGGAGGGGCGATAGCAAAAACTGTCACCAACCACACGAGCGTAGGGTGGGGCTTGCCCCACCGGAACCCATTTGGTGGGGCAAGCCCCACTCTACATGGCTGAACCATTTTGACTCTCACTCGATTCTCAGTTACTCATCGATCCTTTAGCCAGACGGCAGAGCTGATCGAGCGAGGGCCGCGACGGGGTGTCGGTGCGGCGGACTCGCTCTGCGGCAGGCGATTGTCGCGCGCGTAATTCGGGACCGCCATTAGCGCGGAGCCGTCGGCCCATGTGCCTTTGACGACCATCACGCCGTCCAGCAGATCGCCTTTCCACTCGGTGGTCAACGCGGAGTCGGGGGCCAGGACCTTGTCGAGGCTCTGGTCCACGGCCTCGGCGCTGTAAATCAACGGCCCATAGCGCAGGGCCACCTTTCCGGCCGTGGCCGCGATCTTGTCGCTGGCCTTGATCCTCTGGACCTTCATCGGGAGCATCAGGACGATCTTGTCCTCGGCTTTCCATTTTCGCGTAATCACGGCATAGCCGTTCTCGATCTTGGGCTTGATGGTCGAGCCATTCACCGAGATGGATTCGAGACCATTGACCTGGGGCGTGGGCGTATACAGCTCGCTCGTCGTGCGGTTGGGCACTCGCACGCAGACGGCGAATCGCTTGGCAGTCTCGGGGTTGACAGTGATGGCGACCTTGCCACTCCAGGGATAATCGGTCTCCTGCACCATCTGGACGTTGGTGCCCGCCACTTTCTCCACATTGATCGTGCTGCCGATGAAGAGGTTGACGTAGAGGCCGTCCTTGCCCTTGACGTAGGTCCAGGTGGGGATCATCAGCAGGGTGCGCGGGATGTTGCCGACGCAGCACGGGCAGACGTGCCAGGGATAGCGGGGGCCGTGCGAGTCCAAGGGGTTGTCGTAATAGAAGTTCTTGCCCTCCAGGTCGATCGAGCCCAACAGGGCGTTGTACAGCGACTCCTCGTACAGGTCCGCGTACTTGGCGTCGTGGTAGGCGAGGTTCATCTTGTACTGGAAGAAGATCAGGCCGCAGGTCGAGCAGGATTCGTTGTAGGCGCTCTGACGCAGCGAGTAATTGGGGCCGAAGCCTTCGGAGGTCTCACCACTGCCGACGCCGCCGGTGACGTAGTACTTCTTGTTGACCATGTTGTCCCAGAGGCTCATGACGGCGCTCTGGTAATCGACATCGTGGGTCTCGGCGGCCACATCGGCCATGCCGGAGTAGGTGTAGGAGGCGCGGACCGCGTGCCCGACCGCCTCATACTGCTGCTGCACGGGGACATGGCTTTGGTCGTACTCACTGCCATCCTTGCGGCTGTCGAGCAGGAACTTGGCCAGCTTGATATAGCTGTCGCCGTGGCTACCGGGGCCTTCCATGTCGTTGACGAACCGGCCGAACCGAACGAGGGCCTGTTCCATCTCCTGGTGGCCGTCGAACCAGGGTTTCTTGGGGGCCGGGCCGAGATTGGCGACCCAGCAGTCGGCCAGTTTCTTGGCCGCGTTGTACAGGCGCTTGTCGGTGCCGTTGGTCAGCGTGTAGTGGTTGATCGCCGACTCGATGAAGTAGCCGGCGACGTAACCCTCGTGATTGCCTCTCTGCGGCGGGTTCCATCGCTGGGGCCAGCGGTTGCGGTCGGCCAGCGTGTACGCCGTCTGCAAATAGCCGTCGGGTTCCTGGGCGGCGAAGATCTTCGGGATCCAGTCCTCCAACGTCGCCTTCATCTTCTCTTGGGCCTTGATGATCTCCGGATCGCCCTTCGGATCGACCATCAGCGCGATGCACATCGACTCAATGGTCTGGTGCACCCAGGCATTGGAGAACACGTAGCCCTTGTGACGCCCGTGCGGCTCGCCGCGCAGGGCCTTGGCCGCTTCGATGAAGTTGTCGATTCCGCCTTGGCCTTCCTTGAGATTCGGGTTGTTGATCTGGTCAATGCAATGGGGGATCCAGTTCACGATCAGGGCCTTGGCCCGCGAGTTCCACAAGGGGCTGTCGATCTTGTATTTCTTCGTATAGACCACGTCCAGGCGATCCGCCGGAGGTGGCGAGACCACCTGGATGGTCAGCATGGACGAGGCGCTCAGGGGACCTTTCGCGGCCGCCAATTGCAGGACGTACTCGCCCTTCTTTGAGAAGGTCGCCGTCGTGACGGCGACCTTGGCGTTCTCAAACGTGATCGTGCCGGGTCCGGAGGATTTGCTCCACGTCGTCGTCACGCCACCGCCTTTCAACGTCTTCACGGTCCCGCCCAGATAGGTCTTGCCCCCCAGCACGACGATGCGGTCTATGCCCGCCGTCACCATCGGGGGAAAATCGGGCGATTTGCCGCTGTCGATGACCTTCCATTCGAGGATCCCGGTCGAGAAGGTATCGTTGGCGTCGATTTCGAGCTTGAGCTTGGACGTGCGGACCTCGTCGAAGCTTGTCGTGTTGTATTGGTTCACCGCGACCCCCAGGCCCGAGGGGTTGTCCACGGGGACGAACGCATTGCCGTCCCAGGTCAGCAATCGGCACGCCTTGGGAGCGTGGACGCCGCGGCCGTCCGCCCACCAGTAGACGTCGATCCTGCCGGTGCTGATGGGCTGGCTCCAGTCGTACTGCACCCACTGAGTGCCCCGCGTGGGCCAGTTGCCATAGGATCCCCGGCGGGCGTCGCGCGAGTTCCTGGGATCGTAGCCGTCGTTCAGGGCCGCCGCCGTCGTGTCGCCGGAGACATGGGAACTCGATGGCTTCGCCACGACGGCGAGATTGGTGCCTGTGACAAGTCCAGCGGTTGGGGTGGTCTGCGCGAATGTGGTGCAGACGGCCGCCGTCACGCCGATCAATAGGAGGATGAAACCGGTTGATTGCCTTGTTCTCATTGGAAGTCTCCTCAGTCCGTCAGACCTAACGTGGCACCTCCGCCCCGGGGGCGGTACATCGTGCATCAGTCTACCATAGTACTTGCCCAAAACAAGCCGCGACTATACGATCTGCTCGTCAACGCAGAAGGAACGTCATCGAAGGGGTCTGTATGAAAAGGCCACTACTGCTCCTACTGGTCTCGGGCATGCTCGTATGTGTGCCAACGAGAATGGAGGCCGCGCAGCCGTTTGAAGTCTCCGAACACCAGGTGCGCATCTCGGCGGGAGTTCTGGAGCGGGTGATCGATCTGGCGAACGGGAATCTGAGCACGACCCACCTGCGCGTAGAGGGCCGGGAACTGCTGGCCGGACCGGCGCTCGAATTGAGCCTCACTGTCACGCGCACCGAACCCAACACCAGGCCGAAGGGGCTCAAGCCGGGCGAGGGCGGTTCCATCGACAGTGTGAAGACCTTCAGTCCGGGCCGGCATGTCAATCCCGGCACATACGACGATGCGACCCTCGGCCAGACGACCCGTTGGGTCGGGCCGATTCGGATCCGCGCCAGCCAGTGGGCGGACACCTTCACATTCGCGACGCCTGAAGTCTCCGCCCCGGCTCCTGGCGTGTCTCGTTTGACCCTCCGTGCTGTCGCTCGAAAGGAAAGTGCATTGGACGGACTGACCGTCACGGTGGTCTACGAGGTCTATCGCGGCGAACCGGTTATTCGCAAATGGGTGGAGATTGCCAACGAAGGCAGCGCCTGGCGCAAGATTGAGCAGTTGACGATTGATGACTTCGCTCTCGCTCCGAGCATTTCCGAACAAGTGCCGTTGACCCCCGCTGGCTACGGGGCCCAGCCAAGCATGATCGGCTTTTCGTCGTCCGACGGCACTTTCGGCGTGATTGCCGCAAGCGAGATTCCCTCGGCGCTGCGGGCCATCGCAGATACTGGCGCAATGGGCTATCACTCCGCGATGTTCGAGTGGGTGCTGGCGCCCGGCGAGCGGTTTATCTCGGAGCCTATGTTCCTGTACGCCTTCAGCGGCCCGGTGGAACAGACGATCTCTGGACGTTCGACACCTCTGGACCGGACCGTCGAAGGCTCCTTCCAGCGTTTTCTGTCGCGGCACATCGGCGTCGTCGGCGAGCGGCTGCCGTGTGATGCCCCCCAGTGGCTCACCTGGGCCAACTTCGGCCCAGCGCTCAACGACGCGATGATCCGCCAACAGGCTGACCTCGCCGCCCGCGCCGGCTTCGTGCAGTTCCTCATGGACGATGGTTGGCAGCGGGATCGGCTCGGCACGGAACCGGACCGAGCCAAGTTCCCCGATTTTGCGGCGACGACGGACTATATTCGCTCCCGTGGCCTCAAGCTGGGATTGTGGCTCTCCTGCTTTCGCGATGCGAATTCGCCCGACCTGAAAGCGTGGCCCGAGGCACGCTCGCTGCCGGTGGTCACACGGCTCGGCGGAAACGCGATGAGCTTCACCACGCCTTGGCGCGAGTTCTATGCCCAGGACCTGGCCCGGCTGCATCAACGCTACGGTGCGGCCTATTTCAAGCAGGACTTCAGCAACATCCTCTACGGCGACTTGGCCGACAATCACCCGAACCGCACGCGCAAAGAGTCGCTCCTGCGCGGCTTGCGTGGACTGCTGGAGGCCCAGGACCGGCTTCGCGCCCTCGCGCCGGACGTGATGAACGAGATGACCCACGAAATCTACTGGGACACGCCCGGGGCCCCGTGCGATCTGGCCGCCCTCAAGCACGCGGCTCGCTATCACGTTTCGCCCAACGCTTGTCGCGGCATCGTCCCTCGTCCCAGGCCGGGCCAGACCAATGTGCCCGCCGGCGATTCGCAGAAGCTTCGTGCCGAGCTGATCGGCGCCTGCTACCAGGCCCGGCAGATCTTCTACTCGCATCGCGGCCTGCCTCTGTATTGCCTCGAATTCTACGGTGCCGCCACGGAAGACCACGAGGGCAGCCTGACTCCCGAAGTCCAGGATCGCCAAGTCGTCAGTTGGCTGCTGGGCGCTCCGCTGGTCTTCTCGGGCGACTTAAGCACGCTTTCCGCTGCACATCTGGTGCATTATCAGAAGCGCTTTGCCTTGGTCAATCGCCTGCACCAATCATGGGACATCTACCGTCACTTCCAATTCAGCGGTGTGCCCGCACCCAACGACGACAACTGGCACTGGTGGGGCAAACTGAACGATGATGGCTGCGGTGCGGTCGTCGTGGTGCGGGGCAGTGGCGGCGCCGACCGCCGGGCGATCAACGTTCCGTGGGTCAAGGCGGATCGGTCATACGCCGTCGTCGCATCGCTCGGCGAGCGGCGGCTCGGGGATTTCACCGGCCGCCAACTGCAATCCGCTGGTGTGGAGTTGACGCTGCCGGTGTACGGCCAGGAGATCCTTGAGTTGACGCCGAGCGAGTAGGTGCTTGCGGCACTGTCGTACTCTACCGTGGAGACAGTTATGAGCTGTGCGTCCCGAGACATTCAAATCTTGATCATGTTGGTAATCGTAGGCATCGTGTCAACAAGCGGTAGGGCCGAGAGCACACTTCCCGCCGTAGGTGTAGTGCAGCTTCCCGAAGGGGTGCTGGTGCCCGACGTGATGATGGACGGGGCCGGCGTGCTGCACATGGTTTATGGCCTGGGCGACGACGCCTGGTACGTGCGCTCGACCGATAACGCCCGGACCTTCTCAACGCCGGTCAAGGTCAACACTGTGGGGAAGGTCACGCTCACGATGGGCGAGCGGGGTCCCAAGCTGGCTGTGGGCCAGGGCGGGATGCTGACCACCAACACGCGTTTTCGCGTTTGGGAGCCCTCGATCCACGTGGTTTGGGCCGATCGGTGGTCGCCCGGGGTGCAGGTCTATCCCCGGTACAGCCGCAGCTTGGACGGGGGCCGGACGTTCGAGCCGCCGCGGGTTCTGGCTTCGCTGTATGGAATCGACGGGCTGACTGTGACTGCCGACGGCGAGGGCACCGTGATGGCGTTCTTCCATCACGTCAGCCCGCCGCAACAACAGATCCCGGAGGCGCACCGTCTGTATCTGGCTCGCTCCCTGGACGATGGGGCCTCCTTCAGGTCCGAGGAGCGCATGAAGATCCAGGGCATGGATGACTTGGCCTGCTCCATGTGCATGATGCGGGCCCGCATGACCACCGATGGGAACGTCAGCCTCGCCGTGCGCGTGGCGAATGACAACATTCGGGACTTCTTCCTGCTGCGCAGCCCCAAGCAGGAAGACACCTTCACGCCGCTGCGCGTCAATGAGGATCGGTGGGAGTTGAAGACCTGCCCGATGTGCGGGCCGGAGCTGACGCTGGACCCGGCCGGACGGATGCTCTGCGCGTTCATGAGCCGCCACCGCGTCTATTGGTCGGCGCTGGACGACGGCCGGTTCACGCTGCACGTAGCCACGCCCGCGAATGAAAACGATGAGATCTATCCGGCCGCCGTCGGCGACGGCCAAGGGCACGTGCTACTGGTGTGGCAAGTGGGGCCGATGGCGGTGGGACGCCAGGTGACGGTGAAGTGGGCGCTGTATGGAAATGACGGAACGTTCAGCGGAAAGCAGGGAACGATCGGCGTATCGACATCCGGCACCAAGGCCACGGCCTTTGCCGGCACAGATGGAGCGTTTCATATCGTAACAACGGCGAAGTAAAGAAAAGGGGACATTCTACTTCTCGTCCCCTCTGCCAAGGAGCAGAGTATGAAGAAGCTGATTGTGGCTGTGGTTGTGGTTGCCGTCTTGATGACGGGTATGACGAGGGGGCCGGATCGACTGGCACAGGGCGCGGAGCCGTCGGCGGTGGCTCTGCCGATGGGCGTAAAAGCCGTCTGGGACTTGGGCCAGGCGTATCGTGAAAAGACGCCGACCCGCGAGCGGATCTGCATCAATGGGCTTTGGCGGTGGCAGCCCGTCGAAGCCAAAGCGGATCAAGCGCCCGTGGCGAACTGGGGTTACTTCAAGGTCCCCGGGTGCTGGCCCGGCATCGGTGACTACATGCAGAAAGACAGCCAGACGGTCTACACTCATCCGAGTTGGAAGGATCGCAGGCTTGGCAGCATTACGGCGGCCTGGTACGAGAGGGAGATCGCGATTCCCAGCGATTGGGCGGGCCGTTACATTGCGGTCAGCATCGAGTACCTGAACTCCTACGCCGCCGTGTACGTGGACGGTGTGAAGGTCGGTGAAGCCCGGTTCCCGGGAGGCGAAGTCGATCTCACATCGGCATGCCGGCCGGGCGGCACGTACAGGCTCAGTCTGCTCGTGGTCGCCCTGCCGCTCAAGGGCGTCATGCTCTCGTACACCGACAGTGCCTCGGCCCGGGAGGTGAAGGGTTCGGTGGCCCGGCGGGGTCTGTGCGGCGACGTTTACTTGGTGAGCACGCCATCCGGGCCGCACATCGCCGACGTGAGGGTGGACACCTCGGTGCGTAGGCAGGAACTCACACTCGACGCGGCCATCGAGGGACTGGCGGCGGATGCACAGTACGCCTTTCGCACGAGAGTTCTGAAGGATGGCCACAGTATCAAGGAATTCACGAGCCGGGCGTTTCAAGCGAGCGACCTGAAAGAAGGCCGCATGGCATCTGCCGAGAAATGGCTGCCCGACAAGCTCTGGGACATTCACACGCCTGGGAATCAGTACGATCTGGAGGTCTCGCTGGTGGACGTTGGCGGCAAGGTGCTGGACACCGGCTGGACCCTGCGGTTCGGGTTTCGCGAGCTGTCGATCGACGGCCGGGACTTCTACCTCAACGGCACGCGCATCTTTCTCTGTGCCTTGCCCATCGACAACGCCGCCGTGGGAGCGGCGCTCTCCACTTACGAAGCTGCTCGCGAGAGCCTGATACGCCTCCAGAGCTTCGGTATCAACTTCGTTTACACCCATAACTACGGCTGCCAGCCTGGCTCGCACCTGGGCTTCACCGAGATTCTGAGGGCGGCGGATGACGTGGGGATGCTCGTCTCCTTCTCGCAGCCGCACTTCAGCCACTACGAGTGGCAGGCCCTCGACGCCGACCGCAGCAACGGCTACGCCCGCCATGCGGCGTTCTATGTCCGTGCGGCCCAGAACCACCCATCCGTCGTGATGTACTCGATGAGCCACAACGGCACGGGTTACAGTGAGGACATGAACCCGGACATGATCGAC
The DNA here is from genome assembly GCA_026386805.1 of Phycisphaerae bacterium. Lineage (GTDB taxonomy): Bacteria > Planctomycetota > Phycisphaerae > Sedimentisphaerales > Anaerobacaceae > PLanc-01. The sequence goes on from JAPLMX010000208.1 coordinate 51,791, forward strand.
GGTATTCACGACAACCGCGACCAATGGGCCATGAGGAACGTGAAGCTCGCCCTGCGGGCCGAGGAGATCGTCAAGCACTTGGACCCCAGCCGCATCGTCTATCACCACGCTTCGGGCAATCTCGGCTCGATGCACCCGATCAACTTCTACCCGAACTTTGTCCCGATCCAGGAATTGTCCGACTGGTTCGAGCACTGGGCGACGCAAGGCGTCAAGCCGGCGTTCCTGTGCGAATACGGCGCCCCGTTCACCTGGGATTGGACGATGTATCGCGGGTGGTACAAGGATAAGCGCGAGTTCGGCAGCGCCGTGGTGCCCTGGGAGTTCTGCCTCGCGGAGTGGAACGCCCAGTTCTTCGGGGATAAGGCGTTCCAGATCAGCGAGTCGGAAAAGAGGAACTTGCGCTGGGAGGCCAAGCAGTTCCAGGCCGGCAAGGTCTGGCACCGTTGGGACTATCCCGTCGATGTGGGCTCCACGCGTTTCGACGAGCGGTACCCGGTCTTCGCCATGTACCTGACGGACAATTGGCGAGCCTTCCGCACGTGGGGCGTGTCCGCAATCTCGCCCTGGGAGTGCGGGCACTACTGGAAGCTACGCGACGGCGTGGACCGAAGCCGCAAAGACTTCAAGGTGGACTGGGACGCCTTGCAGAAGCCGGGGTTTAGCCTGGACTACATCGATCAGCAATACGAGCGGATGGACTTGGCCTACGAGCGCTCCGACTGGATCGCGACCGAAGCCGCCCAGGCCCTGATCCGCAACAACCGGCCGCTGTTGGCGTACATCGCCGGCAAGCCTGCTCACTTCACGAGCAAGGACCACATCTTCCGACCCGGTGACATGGTCGAGAAGCAGATTGTCATTATCAACAACTCGCGGGCGGCTGTGACCTGTCGCGTAGGGTGGGGCTTGCCCCACCAAACAGGTCCCGGTGGGGCAAGCCCCACCCTACAGGCCCTGACCGGCAGCAAGATGGTTACCGTGGCAATTGGCCAGCAGGAGCGTATCTCGCTGGACCTCCATTTGCCGGACTCGCTCGCACCGGGCACATACGAGCTTGTCGCGGATTTCCAGTTCAACAACGGTGAGACCCAGTCTGACAGCCTTTCCATCAATGTCCTGCCGCTGCCGCCGACGGTGCAAACAACTTCGAAGATCGCCCTGTTCGACCCCAAAGGCGAGACCGGTGCGCTGCTGAGCAAGTTGCGAGTTCAAGGGCAATCCGTGGAGGCCGGGACTGATTTGTCGGCGTATGATATCCTCGTCATCGGCAAAGCCGCTCTCACTGTCGGTGGACCAGGACCGGACCTTCGGCGGGTGCGCGATGGTCTGAAAGTGATCGTATTCGAGCAGATGGCAGACGTTTTGGAGAAGCGGCTGGGATTCCGCGTGGAGGAATACGGCCTGCGCCAGGTCTTTGCCCGTGTGCCGGATCATCCGATTCTGGCTGGGATCGCTGCTGAGCACCTGCACGACTGGCGCGGCGCGGCGACGATCCTTCCGCCGCGGCTGAAATACGAGATGCGGCTGGCCTACGGACCGACCGTCCAGTGGTGCGACATCCCGGTCACGCGGGTGTGGCGCTGCGGCAACTATGGCAATGTCGCCTCCGTCCTGATCGAGAAGCCCGCCCGCGGCGACTTCCTGCCGATTCTCGACGGCGGCTTCGCCCTCCAGTACAGCCCGCTCCTGGAATATCGCGAAGGCAAAGGCATGATCCTCTTCTGCCAGATGGATGCGACGGGGCGGACGGAACCCGAGCCGGCGGCCGATATACTCGTTCGCAATCTCCTGCACTACGTGTCGGCCTGGAAGCCGGCCGCGCGACGCGAAGCCGTTTACGTCGGCGACCCCGCCGGAAGGAGTTATCTCGAATCCACCGGCGTGTCGGCGCACTCCTACGAGGGCGGCGACTTGTCCGCCAACCAAGTCCTCATTGTCGGTCCCGGTGGCGGACAGAAGCTGACGGATCGGGCGGCCCAGGTCGCTGACTGGATCAAGGCCGGCGGAAACGTGCTGGCGATTGGGCTGGAGGAGACGGACACCAACGCATGGTTGCCTTTCAAAGTTGCCATGAAGAAGGCGGAGCACATCGCGGCCTGCTTCGAGCCGTCTGGAACAGACTCACCGCTGGCCGGAGTCGGGCCGGCGGATGTTCACAACCGCGACCCGCGCCAGTTGCCTCTGGTCTCAGCGGGAGCCTGGATTGTCGGTGACGGCGTCCTGGCCAAGGCCGAGCGCGCGAACGTTGTCTTCTGTCAGCTCGCGCCCTGGCAGTTCGAGGGCGCGGCGTCCAATCTCAGGCGGACGCACCGCCACGTGTCCTTCCTCGTTTCGCGTCTGTTGGCCAACATGGGAGTGTCCGGCTCCACGCCGCTGCTGGACCGATTCCACCAGCCGGTGGACGCGGCGAAACCGGAGAAGCGCTGGTCGAACGGCTTGTATCTCGACCAGCCGGAGGAATGGGATGACCCGTATCGATTCTTCCGATGGTAGTGAATGGAGAAAGTGGGAATGAGTAGAGCTTTGAAAGTGTCTGTGCTGCTGCTGGCGGCGGCGATCATGTCGGCGGAGGTTGCAGCCCAGGATCGTTCGTCGTACACGACCTACGGCGGCTTCGCGGAATTGAGGGTGGGGGAGAACGCCTCGTATCCGACGCTCGTGCGGGTCTCCAAACCGGGGACGAAGGAGAATCCGGACTACACCGGGTTCTTCTTCTACCAGTGTCTACAGTTCGATTCGACGGATCGTTACATCCTTGGGATGAAGGTCCATTGCCAGAATCGCGACGTTCAGCCGACCGATCGCGGCGAGATCGGCGTCATCGATCTGCGGGATGGGTACAAGTGGACCCGGATCGGAGAGACGACGGCGTGGAACTGGCAGCAGGGCGCCCGGCTGCAATGGCGGCCCGGATCGGATGAAATCCTGTGGAATGACCGCTCGGACGACGGCGCCCGGTACGTGTGCCGGGTGTATAACTTCAAGACAGGTGCCCGGAGGATCTTGCCCCGGCCCATTTACACTCTGTCACCCGACGGCGCCTGCGCCCTGACGCACGATTTCGAGCGGATGAAACACGGTGGGACCCCCTACGTTGGCCTTGAGGACAGGTACGCGGGCCAGTACGCGCCCAAGGAAACGGGCATTTGGAGAATGGACCTGAACACGGGAGACGCGGGGCTCATCATGAGCTTGGACAAAATGGCCCAGATCGCTTACCCCCAGGGTCCGCCTTCGTCCGGGTGTCTCTACATTTTTCGCGAGGGCTGGAACCTCTCCGGCTCGCGCTTCATCGCGTTTGTCAAAGACCCCAACAACGAATTTGACAAAGCGTTCTCCATGACGGCCGTCGGCACGGATGCTCGCTTTCTGTATGACCGGCCAAGCCACCACGAGTGGCAGGATGACCATACCATTCTGGACGGTCGCGGGTACTACCTCTATCAGGATGACGGGACCGGCAAGGCCCAAAGCCGATTCTTTGAATCTTCTGACAACGGTCACGCCAGCTCGATCCCCGGCCCTGCCGGCGCTTGGATCATCTCCGACACCTACGCGGTCAAGGGCTACCAGTATCTATTCCTGTACCACAAACCGACCCAGCGGTTCGTACCGCTCGCCAAGCTCAAGTCCACGGCTAAGGGCGGCATTTATCGCGTGGACCTGCATCCCAGACTCAGCCGGGACGCCAGAATGGTATCCATCGACGCCACCTACGAGGACCTGGGCCGGCAGATGTACACTCTTGACATCGGCCCCATTCTGGATCATCCGCCCGTAGGAAGAAAGTGATACGGATTCGGAGAAATTCGTGCGCCGTATGGACTCTGTCATCCTGAGGCGAAGCCGAAGGATCTGGGTACCGAGTTGGAGGTTTCCCCTCGTTCGCAGCCCAGATCCTTCACTCCGCTACGCTCCGTTCAGGATGACAAGTGCGGGCGTAAGAGCCTTCCAGAATCTGCATGAGATTGTTGATTTGCGAATCAACAATCAACCATCACACTTCAAACTTCTCAGAAACGCCTTACGGCGTCACTACGAACAGCTCACTTTCGCACCAGGTGCCGGTACTTGATCCGGTGGGGCTCATCGGCGGCTTTGCCGAGCCTGCGCTTGCGGTCCGCCTCGTAGTCGGAGTAGTTGCCTTCGAACCACCGGACCACACTGTCGCCTTCGAACGCCAGGATGTGGGTCGCGATGCGGTCGAGGAACCAGCGGTCGTGGCTGACCACCACAGCACAACCGCCGAACGCCTCCAGGGCTTCCTCCAAGGCCCGCATCGTGTTGACGTCCAGGTCGTTGGTGGGTTCGTCCAGCAACAGGACGTTGGCGCCCTCCTTGAGCAGACAGGCCAAATGGACGCGGTTGCGCTCGCCGCCGGAGAGGGCGGTCACTTTCTTTTGCTGGTCCGTGCCCAGGAAATTGAACCGGGCGACGTAGGCGCGCGAGTTCACGTCGAGCTTGCCGAGCCGGATCGTGTCCAGGCCGCCGGAGATCACTTCCCAGACGGTCTTGTCCGGGTCGAGGGTGTCGCGGTCCTGGTCCACGTAGGCTAAGCGAACCGTCTCACCGATAGCGATCGCGCCGGCGTCCGGCTTCTCCTTGCCGACGATCATCTTGAAGAGGGTCGTTTTGCCCGCGCCGTTGGGTCCGATGATGCCGACGATCCCGCCGGCGGGCAGGTCGAACGACATGTTCTCGAAGAGGAGCCGGTCGCCGTAAGCTTTCGAGACATTCGTTGC
>JAPLMX010000220.1 GCA_026386805.1 Phycisphaerae bacterium
ATCGTTCTGCAAGATCAACTGGGGTATCGTGACATCCTGGTCTACCATAGACGAGGATATACCGTCTTCCCCAGCTTCGCGCTACTCCAAAATCACCGCCTCAAAAATATTTTTTTGCCGCACCTCGTGAATGGCTACGACATTTCGAATCGCCACGTTTTCCACATAGCTTCCCGGAATGCCGGTGATGGAACTGGTGATCAGACTTTCATTGATCGCGGTGATATTGCTGATGATCACGTTTCGCAGCGAGCCTGTGCCGCGACGGCTTCCCAAGCGAATGAACAGTGGGGTCTGGACACCGGTCATAGAGACGTTCGTAATCGCGATCTGGTCCATGGCGCCTCCGTCCACCACCTCCAGGGCAATGCCCGAAATCACGGTGTCGTCGCGCGTCACGCCCGGGATTCTCGCCGCCCAATGACGCTGGGCCGCCTCGGAGGGCCGCCGGATCACACAATTGCCGATCGATACGTTCCGGAACCCGCAACGGCTCGCCGTGCCGAACTTGATGGCGTTGCAGTTGGAGGCGATGACGCAATTGGCAATGGCGACGTTTTCCACCAGGTAGTTGGGATCGTCGCTCTTGAGGCATATGGCATCGTCGTCGCAGTCAATGAGGCAGTCGGAGATCGTGATGTTCTTGCCATCGATGTCGATGCCGTCGTTGTTCTCGTTGGCGAACGAATAGATCCGCACGCCCCGAACGGAGACAGCGTCACTCTCCAGAATACGAAATACCCAACTGGGGGAGTTGACCAGCGTGACGTCCTGGACCGTGATCTTCTTGCTGCGGAACAGGCGAATGTCGTTGTGCCGGGGTCCGTTGGTGGGATAATGCTTCTTGAATCCCTGTCCGTCGATGGTCCCGGTCCCGGTGATCGAGGCGTTCTCAATGCCGTTGGCATACACGACGGCTTGGGTGAAGGCTTTCGGGTCCGTGGAGCCCAAGAGGACGGCACCCTGGCCGAGATGCAGGTTGACGTTGCTCTTCAGGAATACCGTGTTGGTGAGAAACCGGCCCGGGGGCACTGTGACCGTGCCTCCGCCGGTGGACGCGCAGCGGTCAATCGCCTTCTGGATGGCTGGCGTGGAGAGTGTTGTCCCGTCGGGCACGGCCCCACTATCGAGGACATTGACATCCTCCGCCCGCGCGGAACCGGCCACAAGACAGCAGAACAAAACCAGATGGACTCTCATCGCGGCAATCCTCCTTGCACCATGCGCATTTTGCACAGATAGGCCCTGTCATATATGTTCGATCATCTTCCCTGCATCCGAGTGCCGAAGGTGATGTCCTCATTCTATCGGCGGGACCGCCGATCTGTCTCCTGGAAACGCTCCCGGTGCAATCAAAGGACGGAGACTCCCGCACCGGCACAACGCGATTCGCCGGCTTTTTGTGAGGGTGCATGTCGTGCGTGAGGGACCTCTATGGTGAGCGTTTCCTTCGACGGCAGAATAGACCAAGCCCCTGCGTCGTCCTGGGAGACAGAAGGCAGGAGGAGTCTTGCCTTAGCCGCAGGGGCTTCGTTAGCACGGGGAGGCCGGCCGCACGGGCCAATCGGTAGCACCTCCGGCCGGTTCTCCGTCCTATCCGCAGGGGACGGGGGCATCGTGCCGGCAATCGCAGAAGGAGCCTCCGCACTACGACCCGACCGCAGGCCCACGACACAGAGAGCCTGACAAGTCGGCCTCGCGGGACACTGCCCCGGGTTGCCGCGACCACAGGGCCGCGGGCTTGTCCTGACAGCACCCGTTAAAAAGACGATTCTCGCGGGTCGGATGTGGATGGAAAAATGCAGTTTTTGTTGATTTCGGGCGGCATAGCAGGGCGAGGAGGAGGCGAGACGGGCATCTTGTCGGAGCGTGCGGGCCAGGGTATCATTGACGCATTGTGATGTGCAATTGTGACCCATTGGAAAGGTGAGCGATCATGAGAACCCTGAAGGCAAAGAGGTTGTCCGCGGCCGTGATGGCAGCGGTGATATTCTCGTGTCCGGCGTGTTTCGGCTCTGAGGCAGGGGAGACGGCCAAGACAGCGCCCGTGCCGGCCGTGGTCGCTCATTTTCATTTGAGCGGGGAACTGAGCGAGTCGCCCGTCCCCGATCCTTTCGGTCTTATGGCTGGCGAGCTGACCTCGCTCAAAGACCTGGTTGGGCGCCTGAACAAGGCGAGCGCCGACAGCCAGGTCAAGGCCGTGGTTTTGACGTTCGACCAGATGGTATTCGGGACGGGGCAGTTGGGCGAGCTGCGGCGGGCCGTCGAGCATTTGAAGTCCTCCGGCAAGAAGGTCTACGCGTATGCGGAAGACATGGAAACCCTCGAATATGGCCTGCTCTGCGCGAGCGATCGTCTGAGCGTCGCGCCGCAATCGACCCTGTGGCTGACCGGCCTGTACGGCGAGTCGCTCTATGCGAAGGGCCTGCTCGACAAGATTGGGGTCCAGGCGGACTTCCTGCACATGGGGGACTACAAGTCTGCCGCCGAGATGCTCACGCGCACCGGTCCCAGCCAGCCGGCCGCGGACAATATCAACTGGCTCTTCGACGGCCTCTACGGCTCGCTCGTGGACATGATTGCCCAGTCGCGGGGTAAGACCGCCGCACAGGTTCGCGACTGGATCGATCATGGCCCCTACACCGCCGGGCAGGCGAAGGAAAAGGGCTTGATCGACGTGGTCCAGACGCGCGCGGAGTTCCTGGCGGGAATCGAGAGCGATCTGGGCGGCCCGATGCGTGTGGACAATCGCTACGGCCGGGAGGAAAGAAACAAGATCAATCTGGCCAGTCCGCTCGGGTTCTTCTCCCTTCTTTCCGAGATGTTCAAGGCCCCGGCGGCGGCCCCGCAGAAGGATGCCGTGGCCGTCATCTACGTGGAGGGTGCCATTGTGCCCGGTTACAGCCGGCCCACGCTGTTCGGGGCCTATAGCGCCGCGTTCGGCGGCGACATCCGCAAGGCCCTGGAAACGGCCGCCGAGGACGAGTCCGTGAAAGCGGTCGTGCTACGCGTCGATTCCCCCGGCGGCTCGGTGGAGGCCAGCGAGGTCATTCTCAACGCCGCCCGGCGGGTCAAGGCCCAGAAGCCCCTGATCGTCTCGATGGGCGACGTCGCCGCCAGCGGCGGCTACTACGTATCGTGCAGCGCCGACGCGATCTTTGCCGATGAGGCCACGATCACCGCCTCCATCGGCGTCGTGGGCGGCAAGCTCGTGACCACCGACCTGTGGGGCAAGCTCGGCGTCAACTGGGTCGGCCATAAGCGCGGCGCCAATGCGGACCTGCTCACCAGCGCGCGGCCCTTCGATGATGCCCAGCGGAAAGTGCTTTCCGACTACATGCAGCAGGCCTACGAGGTCTTCAAGGGCCACGTGACCAAGGGCCGGGAGGGCAAGCTCCGCAAGCCCATCGACGAGATGGCGGGCGGCCGGGTCTACACGGGCACGCAGGCCCTGGACCTGGGCTTGGTGGACCAGATCGGCGGCCTGCAGCAGGCCGTGGAATACGCGGCGGCCAAGGTGTCACTCAAGAACTACGAAATCCGTGTCATCCCGGAGCCGAAGGACTTCTTCACCGAGTTGATGGGAGACCTCTCCGGCGAGGGCGAACGCCCGACGGACATCCGACTGTCGAGCACCACCAGTCTGCTGGCCGGCTATCCGGCCCTGGCTCCGTTGCTCGATCTGCTTCAGAAGACCGAGCCGCAGCGCGCCCGGGCACTCTACCAGGCCCTCCAGCGCATCGAGTTGATCCGCCGGGAGAGCGTGATTGTGATGATGCCGTTTGATATGGTCCTCCAGTAAGACGGACGCCGAGAACCCCTGGTGGTACGTGGACTGCTGAGAGATGCTCCCCATCGAGCTACTGATGGCGATTGTGGCCGGATATGCAGCGGCAGTTCTATTCTTCTTCGCCCGCAAGCTGAAGTTTTGGCCTCGCACGGCGGTCTTTGTTTTGTTGGGAGCTGTTGTGTTGGGCAGTGCCTTTGTGACCGGCAAAGGCGCCGGGCCGGTCCGCTGTGTGGTTGCCTTGCTGCCGGTGGTCCTTCTGCTGCTGCACATGTGGGACCTGCATCTGGACCCGCGACGCGAGAGTCGGCTGCGCTTGAGAACCTACATGGTCTTCCTCTTGGACTACGCCTGGAGCGTGGCCAGGGTGACGGACGGCCATGGCGTCAACCTGTCGTGGAAGCAACGGGGATGGGACGCGGCCCGATATGTGGCGGGCCTGTGTTTGGTGTCGATCCTTGTTGTCGGTGCGTTCCGCGTTGATTGGCACCGGTATCCATTCTGGCTCGAACACTCGGTGAAATCGACCTGCTTGGGTGCGTGTGCTATCGGGGCCTTCCAGGCGAATACGGCGTTTTGGCGTCTGGCGGGGGCCCCGGCGGCGTTCTTCACGAGCCGCAGTGTCCTCGGGGCGTACAGTCCCGCCGAGTTCTGGCGCCGCTGGAATCGGCCCATGTATTGGTGGTTTCTGGAGAACATCTACCGCCCGGCGGGCGGACGTAGACACCCGTATCTGGCCGGGTTGGCGTCGTTTGCGATCTCGGGGCTTCTGCACGAGTACCTGTACGCGGTGACGCTGCGGTTTGTGACGGGCTATGTTCTTGGCTTCTTTCTCCTGCACGGGATTGCCGCCGCGCTGACTCGCCGATGCAAGCCCACCGGCTGGCTTGCGGTCCCTGCCATCCTCGTGACGTTCGCGTTCAACACACTCTCGACGGTGCTCCTGTTCATCCCGATCAACGAACGAGTTCCATTCTACGTAAATGCCGTTCCCAGGTGGCTGCATCTGTGGTAAAGCCACGGTCTTGATCGCGACCCTCCCCTCCCACGTCGTGGTTTTCTTGCATCGGTGGACGTGCTCCCAAAAATCATAGTCGCACAGTATGGATTTAGGTCGGATAATATTGTCGCCCGGACCACAAAAAGGTTGCATGGGAATAGGAATCGGGTATAATTTGAGTGTAGTCAGGCATGGGCCTGATTCATCGGTGGAATAGGAAGCCCGCTGGCGCCAGCCTTATTCCAGATTCGGGCACGGCGACCCGGTGAATGGGAATCACCTACGCCGATGAGTGGCTGTGAGGGTAATTTGGGATGGAGGAACAGGGTACATTGTCCTTCGGCACTTCAAATCCAACCCTGCGCATTTCGAGGGCGGCCCTTTCTAACCGGAAGGAGGTAAAATATCGGGCCTTGTCGCGGGGGCACGTGTGCGAGGGTTCACGCGTGAAAACGGGGTGCAGAGAAGATTTGCCGATAGCAGGGACTGTACTACGCTTAATGGGGGGGCGTCTTGGCGCGTGGCCAAAGGAACAAACAGTGGTCTCTCTTTAGGTAGGAGCAAGCTATGTTGCGAAAACTTGTTGGCCTGACGGCCCTGGGCTTGGTGCTGCTCATCGCCGCCGGGGCGCAGGCACAGAGTGTGCTGTTCGATTACTGGATGGACTGCGGTGGGGGCACGGCCGTCAGCGACCTGACGAGTCTGGGCTCCTATCCGTGGGGTCCGACCAGTTCGGAGTACCGGGATGTTCTCAAGAGTAAAGTGGATTGGGCGGACAACTACGGGGCGCGTGCCCGGTCGTACCTGGTCCCGCCGGCCGACGGCGACTACACGTTCTGGATCGCCGGCGATGATGCGTGCCAGTTGTGGCTGAGCACCGACGATACGGCCGCGAACGCCAAGATGATTGCCCAAGTGACGGGTTGGACGCCCGTGGATGATTGGCTCAACACCGGCGGCGGGGCCGGAGGCCCGGAACAGAAGTCGGCCTTGCAGAGCCTGAAGGCGGGCCAGAAGTACTACATCGAGGCCCTTCAGAAGGAAGGCGGCGGTGGTGACAGCGTGTCGGTCGCCTGGGGCGGCCCCACCGTCGGTGACGGCCCCGTGCTGATCGCAGCCGAGTTCTTCGCCAAGTTTGTGGAGACGCGCCATCCGGCGTACTCCCCCGTTCCGGCCAACGGGTCGGTGGATGTCACCGATCCTCTGATCACGTGGACCGCCGGAAAAACGGCCGCGACGCACAATCTGTACTTCGGGACCAACCCGACACCCGGCGCCGCCGAGTTCAAGGGACAACAGTCGTATGCCATGTATTTCGAGATCATGGGCCTGGTTCCGGGCGCCACCTACTATTGGCGCGTGGATGAGGTCGAGGCCGATGGCACGACCATCCACACGGGCGACGTCTGGACGTTCACGGTCCAGCCGTTGACGGCTCACTTCGCCAGCCCGGCTAATGGCGCCCTGCTCAAGGGAACCGGCGCCGCGCCCACGCTGAGCTGGACGGCGGGTCAAAGCGTTCTTTCCCATGACGTGTATTTTGGCACGGACAAGGCGAAGGTCACCGCCGCCGATCGCTCAGTCAATGTGAGCAAGGGACAGGCGGGGACCTCCTTCGACCCCGGCGCTCTGCAGCCGTTGACCACCTACTACTGGCGCGTCGACGAGCGTGATTCCGCCGGCGCCGTGCAGGCGGGCGCCGTCTGGAGCTTCCGAATCACCGATAAAGCCAGCGATATGAACACCAACAACTGGGCGGTGGGGGTCAGTACGGCCGAGCCCAAGTACCTCGCCACCTATGTCGCGGACGGCCTCTACGACATCGGCGCCTTCGGCGGCGAACAGACCTACGAGTTCGTCGTGCGCAGCAATCCGGCGGAGACAGAGCCCAGCATGTGCCTGATCGGCCGGAGAGACTCTGGCGACCCCAATATGGGCCTCAAGTACGAGCAGTGGGAGAATACCGGGACCTATGGCGCCACCGTCTTCGGCGTGGCGGACTATGATTATGGCGTTCCCACCGCACCCGGTGAATACACCCATCTGGTCTTCGTTGCCAGCCAAGCTGCCGGTACGACGGATCTGTACGTCAACGGCGTCCTCCAAGGCAGTGTGGCAGCCGCCATTACTCTGTCCGGCTCTGTCGGCATCGGCTACGGCGCCCAGAACCGGCCGCCCGCCGCCGCCTTCTTCGATGATTTCGACGGCGACATCTTTGGCGTGGCGATCTACGACCGGCTCCTTTCCGCCGCCGAGATCGCGGCGAATGCCGACAAGTATTTCAATCCGATTGCCATCACGGATCCGGATCTTCTGATCTACTACGACTTCGAATCCGGTTCCGGCACCATGGCCGTCGACCAGTCCGGTCACAGCAACCATGGTCTGTTCCTGGGCAGCCCGAAATGGGTCACGGGAATCTTTGGAGGCTGTGTGTCCATTGATATTGCGACCCTCGATTATATCCAGACCGCGGCACCTCTGAACATCGTCAGCAACACCGTCTCCGTCACCGGCTGGGTGAAACACGATGTGGCGCCGGCCGGATGGTCAGGGATCCTGACGCACCGAGGCACCAGCCCGGGTAACGTAGGTCTCCAGCACGATGGTACGGAACTGCGTTATATGTGGGGTGCTGACGAGTACTGGTCGTTCTCCTCAGGACTGAAGATCCCCAACGGCGAGTGGTACTTTGCCGCTCTGACCATCTCCCCGACTCAGGGCAAGCTGTATCTCAATGGTGTCGGTCAGACGGCGACCAACGTGGCTCCGCATCAGCTCACCAATTTCGACAGCCTGATTCGCGTTGGCAGAGACCATCAAGATAGTAGAATCATGACAAGTTTGATTGACGAGGTCCGATTCTACAACAAGACTCTGACGGATACCGACATTCAGAGACTGGTTCTGTCTGACGTTACCGCTCCCGGCGACGCCGTTCAGGGTGTCCCGAATGACGGGGATTGGCCGGGCGCCGAGTATCCGGCGCTGGCGATTGACAACAACGTCAACACGAAGTTCCTACATTTCAAAGGCGAGCTTCTGCCGACCGGGATCCAGGTCACTCCGGCTGTCGGCGCGACCATCGTCAGGGGTCTGACGTTCACGACGGCGAATGACTCTCCCGGTCGTGATCCGGTCAAGTTCGAGCTGTCCGGCTCGGACGACAGCATCGACGGACCGTGGACGGTGATCGCTGCTGGCGACATCGTTGATTTCGCTCAGGCAGCCGAGTGGCCGCGCTTCACGATGAATGCCACGGCGATTTCCTTCGACAATGCGGTTGCGTACAAGCACTATCAGATTGTGTTCCCGGCGCTGCGCAACCCAGTCACCGACCCCATGATGCAGATTGCCGAGGTTGAACTCCTGGGCGTTGTCGCGGAGCCCGCAAACCTGCTGGCCAACGGCGGCTTCGAGAGCGGTGTGATAGCCCCGTATGGCACCTATGGCACTTGCACGACCGAGGTCGTCACGGACTGCGTCGGTGCGACCGTTGCCCAAGGTCCCGTTGAGGGCCAATACTGCCTGCATGTCGTCGTTCCCGCGGCAGGGGCCAACAGTTGGGATGTCGGCATGACGGACGGAACCTTCACCCTCCAAGCAGGCAAGAAGTACAAGTTCTCCGCCTGGATCAAGTGCAAATCCGGCACGTTGGAGTTTCGCATGAAGCCGGAACGCAGTGCGGATCCCTGGGAAGGCTACAATGAGCTGGTCGCCACCGCCACCGACACGTGGCAGGAATTCAGCACGACGACCGGCGTCATTCCGGCGGATGTGACGCCCGCCAGCCCCACCTTCCACATCGGTTTTGCGGCCGGGGACTTCTGGATAGACAATGTGAAATTGCAGGAGGTGCCGTAGTTCGGAGAATGATGTCCCGAGCAGTCCGGCCACACGATGTCTATCGTCGGCGCCTGACTGATCGCGGGTAAGACCGTCAAACGGTGGAATCAATTGACGGGTCACACACCGAGGGCTGTGGGCAAAGGCTCACAGCCCTCTTCTTTTACCGGTTGCCATAATCGCCCTGCATCGTGGCGAGAATCAGTCTCGCATGACGGCGGTGCGCAACTCTGCCGGCGTGGCCTTGGCCTCGTACGGCTTCGATGACCGCTCCCGCCGAACGGGCCTGACCTGTGCCAACGGGGCGTGTGTAGATGAACTGAGGGAATAGGGCCACTTACATAGTTTTGCCACACGCGCCGCAGTCCAGTGACAGGGAAGATAGATGCTCGGTGACTCGGCCACGGACCCATACCGGCCCGCCGTAAGAGCAGAGGGTTCTGTAGAGCGAGAGCTTATCGGGGAAGAAGCTCACCTCGACCAATCCTGTAGCATCCTCCAACGTCACGAAGCCCATGACGCGATGGTCGCCTGTCCTGGCCCGCCGGGCTGTGGCCACGAATCCGGCTACGGTGACTCTCTGGCCGAGAAATCCGTGCAGCCGGTCCGCCGGCACGTAGCGTTTCGCAAGCAGCACGGCCGGATGCATGATGAAGGGAATTCCCGTGACATCGAGTTCTGCTTTCAGTTTCGCGATCCCATCGTAATCGGGCAGAGTCTCGACGGACCGGTCGCGGTAGAGATCAAATAGCGTCGGCTGCTCCTGCGCTGGCAACCCAAAACGCAATCGGTTCAGCATGATCGGCCGCGTGGACCCGAGGCCGTCGCAGGCCCCCACGTGAATGAGGTTCTGCAATTCGGGTCTGCGAAACCTCACCCGCCTGCGCAGATCATCCAGGTCACGGAACCTTGCACTCTGCCGTTGCTCGATCATCATTCCTGCCGTATCACCGCAGAGTCCTTTGATGATATTCAGCCCCGCCCGAATGACGCCATCCTGGAGGCTCCACTCGATCTCGCTGTGATTCACGTGGGGCGGCAGGACCGGCACGCCGTGCCGCTTGGCGTCCCAGACGTACACTCGTAGCGGATACAGGCCCTGGTGATTGTTGAGTAGCGCGCAGTAGAACTCGGCCGGGTAGTGGGCCTTGAGCCAAGCGGTCTCCCAAGCGATGTTGGCGTAGACGGTCGCGTGGGCCTTGCAATAGGAATAGGCCGCGAAGCGCAGGACCTCGTCCCAGAGGGCCTCGGCGGTCCGTTGCTCGATCCCCGCCTGCGGGGCCCTTCGATGCACGAAGTCCACGTATTGGGCCTGTACGCGTGCGGCGGAGACCTTCTTGGAGACCTCGGACCGGAACCGGTCCGCCTCCGCCACGGTGTAGCCGGCCACCTCGACTGCGATCCGCATGACGTCCTCCTGGTAGAGCATCACGCCGCAGGTGTCGCCGAGCAGCTTTCCGATCTTGGGGTGCAGATACGTGAACGGCTTGCCGTGGACGTGCCGCTCGATAAATTCCTTCTTCATGCCACCTGAGGCCGGGCCGGGGCGAATCAGCGACAGGGCAATCGCCAGGTCCTTTTTGCTCTTGACCTTCAACCCGCGCAGAAGCTGCCGCATCCCCGGCGACTCACTTTGAAACACGCCGAGACTATCGCCTTCGCTCAGCATTTGGGCCGTTTTCCCATCGTCCGGGTCGAACGTCAAATCGCCGTTGCCGTTCGGACCGGAATGGATGATCTGGATTGCCTCGTTCACCGTGGACAGCGAGCGGTTGCCCAACAGGTCGATTTTCACCAGGCCGACCGCCTCGGCGGCATCCTTGTCGTATTGGGTGATGATGACGCCCTTGTTCGCCCGCTCCAAGGGGGCGATCTCGCACACCGGATCTGGCGTAACCACAATCCCGCCGCAATGAACGCCCAGGTGCCGTGGGATGCCCACCAGCTTCTCCGCCAGCCGGTAGATCGGCGAAGTCCTTTTGATCTTGCCCTCCCGGGCCAACTGATTGATTTGCACGGACTCCAGGCCCAACACCCTGCCGACATCGCGAATCGCACTGCGGAGCCGGTAGCGGTTGATATTGCAGACCATCGCGACCCGCTCGAAGCCCCAGCGCTCGTAGCAGAAGCGGATCACCTCGTCCCGCCTGCGCCAGCAAAGGTCGATGTCGATATCCGGACAATCCGTCCGGCCGGGGTTCATGAATCGCTCGAAATAAAGCTGGTTCTCGATGGGGCAAACCCGTGTAAAACCCAGCACGTGGGCGATCAAGGAGCCGGCGGCCGAGCCCCGAACCTCGACCGGGATGTCATTTCGTTTGGCGAAATTGACAATCTCACGGACCACAAGGAAATAGTCGCTGAAACCGTTCTGCCGCACGGTCGCCAGCTCGTATTCCAGCCGCTTGATTACCCCGTGGTTGACAGGGTGGTATCTTTTCGCAAGGCCCAAGTGACAAAGCTTAGCCAACTCCATGTCGCCGGTGGTCCCTTTGCCGAGCTGGATCTTCGGCAGAATCGGCCTGCCGCTCAGCAATTGGAAGCTGCATCGCTCGACGATCTGGTCCGCGTTCGCCAGGGCGCGGGGACAGGACCGAAACTCCTGCACGACCTCGTTCGTGGGCACCAGGGTGTCGAAACCACCGTCGTCATCGGGACCGAGGCCGGCGACGCTCCGTTGCCGAATCCGCGCCAGGAGCTTGGCGACTTCGATATCCTCGTTCTCCAGCCAATTCACACGGGTGCACGGGATCGGCTCCACACCCCGTGCGAGGGCGGATTGTGCCTCCTTCGAGTCACGGCAGCCGGTCCATAGATCACCACGAGGAAGAATGACCTTCAATTCTTCTGCCAGCGTCGGCCCAGAGCAAATGCAGAGGACGCCACGGTGATCGACCTTCAATTGTTCGGCGAGATCAAAGCCCGCCGCCAGATTCCTTGCCGTGGTGATTCGGCATAGATTTCCGTAGCCCCTGCGGCTTTCCGCCAGTAGGATTGCCCGCTGGCGGTCCGTTAGAATTTCCACGCCGATGATCGGTCGAACGTCCGTCTTCTCAGCAGCCTGGCACAGATCCACCACCCCGGACATCGAGTTGACATCCGCCAGGGCCACCGCTCCGTAGCCGTATGCCGCCGCGTTCTGCACCCAGCGCAGCACCGACACCGATCCCCTCAAGAGGCTGTAGAAGCTCCGGCATGTCAGCGCGGCAATGCGCATACTATCCCCATCCGAACCGGTGATGATGGAAGAAATGCCTATTCGGTCACAATCCGCTGCGTTGTCACTTGCTTAGGGCGATCTTCGCCAGGTTTGGGTATGTTTTTAAGAGCCCTTCCGGCACGGGTTGCCTTTGCCCGCTGACCAGTGCCTTCAACTCGATGGCATTGGCCAGTTCGGCTCCCCGATAGTGATTGTTCGCGATCACGGTCAGCGACTCGAACGCTCTACCCAAGCTGTCGAGCCGGTCCTTGATGGCGGCGAGCTCCTGCTCGTTGTAGTGGTAATTGTAGACCTCATCCCGGCCGGCCTTGCTGAACCATTTCTCCGCGTTACGCCCGTGCATGCGGAAGTAGCCCTCTCTGCCGACCGTGCAGTGCTGCACATCGAACGATTGTCGCGAGACGGGATAATCCAGGTTGCACACGGTCACACCCAATTCCTGCAAGAAGCCCAGAGACTCCGGCTTCTCCCACGATTTATGCCTCACCTCCACGACCAGACGGAAGGCATCCTGGAATTGGTGGACGATTTTCGTCAAGTGCTCCCGACCGACCGGGGTATCCCCGAAATCGTACCGGAACTGAACCAGCAAGTGCTTTAGCTTCCCGGCGTCGAGGAACGGGCGAAAACCGTCGTGAAACTGCTTCACAACCGCCGGATCGATCTTGCCCTCATGCGTGAAGCTCTGGTGCAGCTTGGCGGTAAAGAAAAACTCCGGCCGCCGCGCCGTCCTTTCCAGCCATGATCTCGTGTTTCTCTCGAAGGGCGGGCGGTAGAAGCTGCTATTGATCTCGATGCAATCCACAAACCCGCTGACGTATTCAAGCTGGTCCACTTTGGGGTTCGTGTACACGGTCCCCTTCCAGTCCGGGTAGGACCACCCTGCGATGCCTATATACACAGGACAAACCATGGTATGCCTACCTGACCTCCGTTCGGATACAACCAATGACTTTGCCAACCATGCGAATATCCTTATCAAGCGGCTTGATGTATCTCGTCTTATAGCCGGCCCTTCTGTTGGCCGGCTTCAGTGCGATCCGGTCCTCTTGGATAAACACGCGCTTGACCGTGGCCTCATCATCCAGCAGGACGACCCCGATCTGCCCATCCTCAAGGGTCGAGCCGGCCTTGACGACGACATAGTCGCCATCCATGATCCCCTCATCGACCATGCTGTCGCCGGCGACCCGCAGCAGAAACGTCCCTTCTCTCCGGCCGAGCAGCTTCTCCACGCTCACATAACCTTCGATATTCTCCTGGGCCAGGATCGGCGTACCCGCCGCCACCCGGCCGATAATGGGAAGTCCCTCCGCCTCGCTCCGCTCCTGAAGGTATTGCGGCGACCGTCGCAGCCCGCGATGCCCGCCGGCCTCCACCAGATAGCCCTTCTTCTTCAGATAGCCAACCAACTGATGAACCGCGTTCCGGGCCAATCCAAAATGGTCCGCAATTTCCCGCTGGCTCGGGGGATTTTCTTCTCCCAGCCGGCTCGCGACGAACTCCAGAACTTGCTGCTGCTTCGGCGTCAATGGCTCCATCATGCGTACTCCAAGAAGCTGTTATCATGATATATGTCCATTAGGACATATTGTCAATCAAAAAACGATCCGGTCTGAAATTTTTTGAGCAAAATGTGGGGCGCAAGCGCCAACACCGGGCACCGGCTTTTTCGAGAGACACCCTGTAGGTTCGAGGCTCGTGGCAACCGGCCTGCCGTCCAGGCCAGGGGAGGGAAAGGATTCGAGACTACGGTAGCTGGACGGCGTGATCTGAGAGTCGCTGCTCCGGGTGTGAGAGGAGACAGACTATCGGGGGGGACCCTTCCGCAGAATGTCCAGCAATCGCTGGATGGTCAAGGGGGCACTGCCCTCGTAATGGTTGTTCACGTTGACATACGTGTCCAATGAATCAATGAATCCCGGGGAATTGAACCGCATGACGGCCCTGACCTATGCCAACGGGGCGTGTGTAGGTGAACCGACGGAATTGCCTGCATGGGACCAAGCCCATCCACACGGTGGTCGAAGGATGCTCCCGAT
Organism: Phycisphaerae bacterium; assembly: GCA_026386805.1. Classification (GTDB taxonomy): domain Bacteria; phylum Planctomycetota; class Phycisphaerae; order Sedimentisphaerales; family Anaerobacaceae; genus PLanc-01. The sequence goes on from JAPLMX010000220.1 coordinate 13,896, forward strand.
CGACGAACGAATTCCATTCTGCGTAAATACCGTTCCCAAATGGAGGCGTCTGTGGTAAAGGTGTAGGAATGAACCAGCGATACGGTTGTGAGGACAAGGACATCGGGCACTACGTGTGCCGTCGCACGGACGAGCGGGTCGTGGTCGATGGGCGGCTGTCGGAGGCGTGCTGGGAGAGGGCGGCGAAGTCGCCCCGATTTGTCGATATGGTGACGGGCGTGCCGGGGTTTCTCGATACGCGCATGGCGGCGTTCTGGAACGACAAGAACCTATACGTTGCCTTCTGGATCGAGGAGCCGAACGTTCAGGCCCAGTTCACCGAGCGGGACTCGCCCGTGTATTTCGAGAACGACGTCGAGGTCTTCATCGCGGGCCGGGACTGCTACTATGAGTTCCAGATCAACGCACGCGGGACCATCTACGAGGTGTTCTATATTTGGCAGGAGGCGTACCAGAAGGGCGGTTTTGCCGGCCACCCCGAGTTCGACCTGACCGCGCACGCCGTCGATGTCCTCGGCGGTTTCCAGGATGGGATGCGTTACAAGAAACACCCGCGCGGCCGGCGGTGGGCATTCATGGATTGGGATTTCCCCGGCCTCCAGGCCGCCGTGAACGTCGAGGGGACGTTGAATGCCGACAGGGACGTGGATCGGGGCTGGACGGTCGAGCTGGCCTTTCCCTGGGAGGGCATGCAGACCCTGGCCCAGGGCCGGGGCTTGCCTCCCAAGGATGGCGATATCTGGCGGTTGGACTTCTCCCGTTTCGAAGCCCTGCACGCCCACGGCCGCCTGATTGACCCATCCATCGGCTGGTCCTTCAGCAAGCACGGCATATACGATTCTCACATCCCCGAGTGCTTCACGTTCGTGCACTTCTCGGACCAGAGAGTGTAATGGGGGACAGACAAAGGCGCAGGCTATCCATTCTATTGCCGGTTGGGGCGATGATCGTGATCTCGTGCACCAGGCAGGAACAGACAACAGTTGTGGAGCGTGCCATGGAGCAGGAGAAAAAGAAGGTCCAGGAAAACGTGCCTTCGTTGACGCCGCCGATGCGGTTGGATGATGAGTGGAGCCGGTGGCTGATCGGCGAGTGGGAAAGCTCGGCCGAATCGGACCTTCCGGGCTTCAAGTGCTGGGCCAAGGGCACAGGGCGGGTGAAGGCGGAGCTGGGCGTGGGCGGGCAATTCCTCGTTGTGACGAAGCAGGGCGAAGTCGCGCAGCTCTCGGACGAGTACGTGCAGCACCTCCGCCAGAACATGCACGCCCCCGAGGACGAAATCGAGAAGCTGCGGAAGATGAAGTTCGCGGAGGTGGACTATCGCACGATCGATCCACGGACCGGCGGGATCGTGGCCTATCTATTCGATAGCTGGCGCTGCGTGGCCACGGGCACCGGCACGTGCGACGGGAACAAGGAAGTCATCGAGTGGAAGTGGTCGGCGGGGGGGCAGGGGACTTCGGTCCGCACTACGGAGAGAGTCAGCGAGGACAAGTTCGTGGTCACGGAAAAGTATACCCTGCTGGGCGGCGGCACAATGGAAGACCGGGCCCGGATGGTCCGAAAGAAATAACGCTTCTGCTTCACCTGGCACATTATTGCGCCTCTGATCGGCTTCTCAGGCGATCGAACAGGACTCGACCGTTCCGGTTTCTCGGCCCGAGTCCCGCGCGCCGGGGATTGTGCTTGACTTGGAACCTGGCAGTTGGTACAATACCGGGATGGAATTGGGGGATAGCAGTCTCTCCTCTACCGCGAACAGGAAGTTCTCCACGGACGGCTTTTGATAGCGGGAGTCTATTGGGGTGAAGGGCTCGCAAATGCGATGAATCGCATTTGGGTTCCAATGTTCGGGGGGCGATGAGATGAATTGCACGCAGTTGCAGGACCAATCGCGTCTTGGCCGACCGACTTTAACGGCGTCCGTCACTCGGGTGCACCGGTTCCGTGCCGTCACGCTGGCGGGCCTGGTGGTGCTGGCCGGCGTGGCCGGCATATCCCGCGCCGCTCCGTCCGGCGGGAAATCTAATGACTCCGCTCTCGCCACTCAAGATCTGATGAACCCGGAGGCATACATGCAAGACCTTGCCGGGAGGATGGCTCCGGACGACAAGAAGGTGCTCTTGCAGGGAGTAGGCGGGTCGAAGGCCGGTTCTGCACCGAAAGGTCGAGCCGCGCAAGCCGCGCCGTCGTCATCGAACCGTCCGACATCGAGCGCGGCAGGAAAACAGACGGTGCCCCCGATGCCCCTGATGGCTGCGCCAAAGGGGGCGGTGACCGAGGTGAAAAACACTACGCTGCAGAGCCAGATCCCCAGCGCGACCGACCCCGCTGGGAGCCCCGCGACTGCCGCGGCGGCGACGGTTCAGACAACTCCGAGCCGGCCGAGCGAATATTCATCGGACGTGCCGCCTTCCACATCCCCGATGTCCGTCAGGTCTCCTGTACCCGTCGGGAGTACGCCATTCGTTGTCAATGCACCCGCCGCACCGGCCGCACGTGCCGGGACCGGATCGCTGCCTGTGCTTACGGCCCAGAATAGTGCGAGCAGCCCGATGCCACAGAGGCCGGTGTCAGTCGAGAGAGAACTCGTCGCGTCCAGAACGGGTTTGACGTTGTGGAACGAACCGGAATTAGTTCGCCAGGTGGCACTGACGCAGGCCGCCGCCAGCGGACAGCCGCTGCCTCCGGCTCCGGAGCCGGCAGTGCCCTGGACGCTGGGCGGCGATTTGGGGAAGTACAGGGCCCACGCCGTCAAGGAAGGCTCTCGAAACTCCGGTGAGAGTCTCCAAAAGGCCCTGCGGCGGGCCGGCCTGGCCCTCGGCGACAGTGCCAATGTGTTTGTGTTGGGCTATGCCTCAGACCGGGCCAAGCCGTTTCGCGAGAACGACGGCAAGGGACTCTTCCAGGAGCCCGGCAAAGTGCCGGCGCGGGCGGGGGCCACGATTGCCAGTCTGGGCTATGGGCTGTATTCGATTCTTGACTTAGCCACCCTGAATGCCTTGCCCGATCCGAACAAGGCCGTATATCGAGACAACAACCCGTTCGTGAGGCCCTTGATCTTCACGGGACGGACCATCGGAGGCGTGTGGAAGACGACGGAGGAGGTGGGTAACGCCGTGACCTGGGGCCTCTTTGACAACGTTACCGGCTGCATCGGCCTGGTCATTGAGGACGTCGTGGAGTTCATCAAACACACCGGCGAGGCGGTGACGAACGTGGTCAGAGCGCCCTTCCACCTGGCCGCCGGCAAGAAGCCGCACGACGGAACGGACCAGGCGATGGACTGGATCTTGCTCGTTCCTTTGGAGTTGGCCAGCAACGCCGTGGAGATGAAGGGCTTCTCCAACATGGAAGATTATAAGACGGCCTTTGCCGATAAGGGTGTGATCGGCTCGGTGTTGGAATTCGGCGGCTCGACGTACATCGTATACCGGGCGGTGGACGAGCTGACCGACAGGCACAAGAAAGACAACTCGAGCCAGAGCCAAAGCCAGGGGCAGACGAACCAACCGACGACGCCAACGACCCCGACGACGCCGACCACGCCAGTCGAGGAGACTCCGTACCCCACCGAGTTCGAGTTGTTCTTCTACCCGAGTGATGGGACGTTCTTCGTCAGTCCGTAGGAGTTACTTCGTGGACCGCGGCTGCGGACGAGTCTTCGGCTCCCCCTGTGTCTTGCCGTCGTCCGAGTCGCCGTGCCGGGCCAGTGGCTGCGGCTCCGCGACTCTGCGGTAGCCCAGGGCCTTGATGACCTCGAGGACCTCAGTCCAAGTCGGGAAGGGGCGGGCGTTGGCCCGTTTGTACTCGTCAATCGCCATGACGAACTCGAACTGGTCGTCGGACATCTGGCCCTCTTCCGCGGCCTTGCGTTCCTCGCTGCGTCGCCGGCCGGGACCGCGCATGCGGTCCAAGCCCAGACGCCGGTCCACCACGCTCTGGCGGCGATCGTTGCCGGTTCGGCGATCCGCGAAATTCGGATCGTAGGGGTTGCCGCCGAGGTCGAGTTGTCGTCTGTCGCCGAGCGTGAGACGACGCTCCTTTCCGTTGCGACGTTCGGTGCTGAAGCTCCCGTCAGTTCCTGGCATGATGTTGCTACCTTTGCCTACCTGAGTGTATATCGAGCAACCGCGGCAGGGATCTGCCGAAGGGACGCGTCGCGGCGCGACAATCCGAGTCGGCTTAATAGTCGTCGTCGTCCGCCAGGTCGCCGCCGAGCTCGAGGTCCTCGTCCTCGTCCATCGTGTAATCGCACAGATCGTCGTAAGCATCCTGCGATTCGATCACGACGTGGGCTTCATCGAGGAAGTCCTCGGGGACCAGAATCCCGACCGCTTTGCCGTCGGCGTCGCCGTCCAGTTGCTCCTTGATGACGGCCGGAATATCGTTGAGGCGCAGAAGGGTCTCATATTCCCTCGCCTGCTCCATGTCGTCCACGAAGGCGACCACCACGTATTCCTTGACTTTCATGTTTCCTTTGTTGTCTTTTCTCGGGTGCTTGTTCATTTCAGCATCCTCCATTTGGTTCTGCTCTTCCGTGTCCAGCGAGTTGATCCCGGCTGAACTGCTCCGGCCCGGCCTTTATTCCACTTTGCCTATCGGCGTCGGGGATGCGGAGAATTAGCGTCTGGGACTTTTTTTTGCAGCAAATCGGTCCCGGGTGGGCAACCAGAGCCTTTGACGGTGCACGGCCCTGGCCGATGTGGCTCATAGAGCCTCAGCCTCGTTCTCTTCAAAACGCTGCCCAGTACGTGGTTTCGCCACCCGAGGGGTGGCTTACGCCTTTGGGGCATGGCCTCGGACGCACGGGAGGCCGTCGCGGCAAGTGCGGCGATACGTAACCTCCGGATGGGGGTATATGCAGTCCGATAACGCCGGCCGCCTGACTACTGAAGAGAACCCCTCCCGGACGCGGCCGGTTTGCGGCAAGAGCCCATAAAAACTGCGATAGCAGTATCCTGAGCGTGATTTTTTCGGAAGATTTTCTGTACCTGCGCCGCCAGAGTGTCCGATGAATAGAATGAGCTACCACTGGGCGCAGGAGTGATTTTTTTGCGCCGGAAAGTGAAGATTGGTCCGGCGGCTGCCGATAGCACCTGAGCGGAAACCGTTTGCAGGCACGGCTGGCAGGCCGTGTTCGTCGGATGGCTAAGCGCACGACGGTTCCGCATGCAGAGTGCGGTGAAACCTCAAAAGAAACAGAGTGAGGAGCTATGGGACCTAATGACGAGGGAACGCAGGTACGCGTCTTCATGCTGGGCTGGGAATTCCCGCCGTTCATCAGCGGGGGACTGGGGACGGCCTGCTATGGTTTGACCAAGGCCCTGGACCAGCTTGGAGTGAAGGTGACGTTTGTCCTTCCGCGGATGGTGGACGGCCAGTACGCCACCCATGTCAAGCTTCTGACGCCAGGGACCCGGAGCCGGGGACGCGGCAGGGGTGTTGCGGAGAACGATCTCAAGAATGTGACCTTCCGGTCGATCATGTCCCCGTTGCAGCCGTACGCGACGCCGCAAGCCTACGACGAGAAGATCGAGGAGATTCTGCGGAAGCGCCGCGCAGCGGCTGGGACGATCGGCGGGGACAAAGGAAGCGGGGGCAGCGGCGGACTGGATTATGCCGGCGATCTTTACCGGGAAGTGCATCGGTACGCCGCGATGGCGATGGAATTGGCCCGGGAGGAAGAGTTCGATGTGATCCACGCGCACGATTGGATGACGTATCCGGCCGCCGTGGGCGTGGCCATGATCAGCGGCAAACCGCTGGTCGTGCACATCCATTCCACCGAGTTCGATCGCAGCGGCGAGCACGTCAACCAGGTTGTCTACGACATCGAGAGGCAGGGCCTGCAACGGGCCGACAAGGTCATTGCCGTCAGCCAGTTTACGCGGGGGATCGTCATCAGCCGTTACGGAATTCCGGGCGACAAGGTGGATGTCGTCTACAATGGCGTGGAGCGCAACGGCAGTTGGTCGGTGGCCCCGATCAACATTCGCCACGAAGAGAAAATCGTTCTGTTCCTCGGTCGCCTTACGATGCAGAAAGGCCCGGAATACTTCCTCTATGCGGCCAAGAAGGTGCTCGACGTGATGGATAACGTCAAGTTCGTGATGGCCGGCTCGGGCGATCTGATGCACCGGTCCATCGAGTTGGCGGCCCAGTTGGGCATCGGGCATAAGGTCCTGTTTACCGGCTTCTTGCGGGGCGACGACGTCCAGCGGATCTACAAGATGGCGGACCTCTACGTCATGCCTTCGGTTTCGGAGCCGTTTGGCATCGCCCCGCTGGAAGCGTTGGACAACGACGTGCCCGTCATCATCAGCAAGCAAAGCGGCGTCTCCGAGGTCCTGCGGCATGCGCTCAAGGTGGATTTCTGGGATGTCAATGAGATGGCCAATAAGATGGTGGCGGTGCTGAAGTATCCGCCGCTGCAAATGACCTTGCGCAGCCACGGCAACTTCGAAGTGCGCAAGCTGCGGTGGAGGGACGCCGCCCGGCACTGTCTGGACGTTTATCAAGAAATGCTGGTGCCTGCATAGTGGCGCTGCGGGGTCTGCAGAAGGACCGACGGGTTCTCGAAAGGATTGGGTGTTGACATGCCTTCCGTTTGTTTCTACTTCCAGGTTCACCAGCCCACGCGGCTGCGGCATTACACGGTCTTCGACAACGACGACCGGTACTTCGACGACGCCAAGAACGCGGCCATCTGCAAGAAAGTGGCCAACAAGTGCTACCTGCCGGCCAATCGCACGCTGCTCAAGCTCATCCAGCAGCACAAGGGGCGGTTCCGGATCGCCTACAGTCTGACCGGTGTTTTGCTGGAGCAACTGCAACGATACTGCCCGGAGGTCGTGAGCACGTTTCACGCCTTGGCCGAGACGGGGTGCGTGGAGTTCCTCGGCGAGACGTACTACCACAGCCTGAGCTTCCTGTACTCGCGGCAGGAGTTCATCGAGCAGGTGCGGAAGCATAGCGCGACCATCCAGGACTTGTTCGGCCAGACGCCCAAGGTCTTCCGCAATACCGAGTTGATCTACAACAACGACCTGGGCCTGCTCATCGAGGCGATGGGTTGTTTCGACGCGATCATCACGGAAGGGGCGGACCATATCCTCGGATACCGAAGCGCGAACTTCGTCTACCGGCCGCGCGGCTGCCGCCGGCTCAAGCTCTTGCTGAAGAACTACTCGATGAGCGACGACATCGCGTTTCGGTTCTCGAATCGCCAGTGGGCCCAGTGGCCCCTGACGGCCGAAAAGTTCGCCAACTGGGTCAGCGCGATCAACGGGTGCGGCCAGGTCGTCAACCTGTTCATGGACTACGAGACGCTGGGCGAGCATCAATGGGAGGATACCGGCATCTTCGATTTCATGCGGCACCTGCCGGAGGAGATCTTCAAGCACCCGGACAACAACTTCAAGACCCCGAGCGAGGTCGTGGCGGCGTATGAGCCGCTGGGCGTGATCGATGTTCCGCACGTGATCAGTTGGGCGGACACCGAGCGTGATCTGTCCGCGTGGCTCGGCAATCCGATGCAGTCCAACGCGATTCACGAGCTCTATCGGTTGGAGAAGAAGATCAAAAGGGCCAACGATGCGCAAATCCTCTCCGACTGGCGAAAGCTGCAAGCGTCGGATCACTTCTATTACATGTGCACGAAGTATTTCGCGGACGGCGACGTCCACAAGTACTTCAATCCCTACGATTCCCCCTATGACTCGTACATCAACTTCATGAACGTGCTCGACCATCTGCAGAAGCGCTGCTCGGTGCCCCCCGAGGTCTCGCCCCAGGTGAGCGGCTCGTTCGAGCCAAACAAAGACCGTTGCCTGGCCGTAGCTACATAGCGTACGCAGTACACGGTGGCGCGTAAGTCCAGCCGAGTGCCCGGTACAAACGCATCAGTAGCATGGGCGTCCCGCTCATGGATTCAGGAACACGGGCAGGATGCCCGTGCTACAAGGAGAACGCACCAGTGCCAGTCACGACAAGCACGGCTGGGGAGGGGTCCCCAATCACGAAAAACCGCGATTGGGAACCCGAGGAAATTGCCCGCGTTGCGACCAAGGGCAAGAAGATTGAGGAGCTTCTGAAGAAACAGTGGCTCCTCACCAACGAACGGGGGAGTTTTGCGTCCTCGACGATCTCTGGCTGCAACACGAGCGGCTATCACGGACTGTTGATCGGCTCGCCCGATCCGCTGGTCCGCCGGGTCATGACGCTGTCGGCCTGCCTCGAAACGGTGCTCTGGAACGGACAGGCCATCGAGCTATCCACGTTCGAATTCGCCGACCGGTTCGCGCCGGAAGGGTACCCGCGCCAACAGGAGTTTCGCCGGGATACGGGCGTTCACTTTGTGTACCACACCGAGCCGGTGGACCTGTGCAAATCGGTCTACCTGGCCCGCGAAAGCGACACGGTCGTCGTGGAATATACGTTCGACGAGGTCCGGGAGCCTGTCGACTTCATTCTGCGGCCCTTCCTCGGGATGCGGGATTTCCACTCGCTCCAACGGGCGGATGCGCCCCTTTTCTGCCGGGTGACCGAAGGCGGGGTGCTCCTTCAGAACGGCGCGATCGACGGGTGTGAGCTGCGGCTGAGCTGCCCCGCGCTGGGATTCTCGAACGATCCGCAGTGGTGGTTCGACTTCGTCTATCGTGCCAATAGGGACAGGGGAATATCGCACGCCGAGGATCTGTGGGCCCCCGGGATCTTCAAGGGGCACATCGAAAGCAGCGGCCGCATCGTGTTCGTGGCCCATCTGGGCGGAGTGAGCGAATCCGAACCCATGGCGCAGATCGATGGCGACGCGATCAAGGAGGACCTGCTGCACCATCAGGAGCAACTGATGCAGCACGCCGGGGCCACCGAGAAAGTCCACAAGGCTTTGTGCCTGGCCGCCGATCAGTTCGTCGCGAAGCGTAAGAGCGCCAACGGCGAGCGAACGACCATTGTGGCGGGGTTCCCCTGGTTTGCCGATTGGGGCCGGGATACGTTCATCTCCCTGCCCGGGCTGCTGCTGACTACCGGCCGGCACGACGAGGCCGGATCGGTGCTCCATACCTTCGCGGCGGCCATCGATGAGGGCATGATTCCCAACCGCTTCGACGACCGCACGGGCGAGGCCCAGTTCAACAGTGTGGATGCGTCGCTCTGGTTCATTCACGCCGCGTTCGAGTACCTCGACGCCACGGGGAATATCGACGAGTTCGTGCAACGGCAGTTCCCGGCGCTTCAGACGATTATCGACGCCTATCACGCGGGGACGCGCTTCGGCATTCACGCCGACTCCGACGGTCTGATCGCCGCCGGCGACGCGAAGACGCAGTTGACTTGGATGGATGCCCAGTGCGATGGCGTCGTGTTCACGCCGCGCTGCGGTAAAGCCGTCGAGATCAACGCCCTCTGGCACAACGCCCTGCGGCGCATGCAGAAGTTCTGCGAGCAGCAGAAATCGGCGGACGCCGGCCGGTATGCGGCGCTGGCCGAGCAGGTCGGCCGAAGCTTCTGCAAGCTGTTCTGGAACGAGCAGCAAGGCTATCTCAACGACACGATCCGGCCGGATGGCACCGCAGACGCCAGTCTCCGCCCGAACCAGATTTTCGCCGTGTCGCTGCCGTTCGGACCGCCGCTGGCGCGGGTGCAGCGCTGGTCCATAGTGAACGCCGTGGAGCAGCGACTGCTGACGCCCTACGGACCCCGCACGCTCAGCAGCCACGATCCGGCGTACAAGGGGCGGTACGAAGGCTCGCCCCGGCAGCGGGATGAGGCCTACCATCAGGGGACGGTGTGGCCCTTCTTGATGGGGCCGTTCCTCGAAGCCTACCTCAAGGTCCGCGACTTCAGTGCGGAAGCGAAGAGCGATGCAGTCGAGCTGCTTCGTCCGCTCCTGCGCCATTTGGCGGAGGACGCCTGCCTCGGCAGCATCTCGGAAGTCTTCGAGGGTGACCCGCCGCACCGCCCCGGCGGCTGCCCGGCCCAAGCCTGGAGCGTCGCCGAGGTGCTCCGCCTCTACCGCCTGGCCACCATGCAAAGCTGACCACGAAGACAGACGTGAAGAGGGACGGCAAACCGCGGACCGGCTACTGACTACCGACAACCGATCCTTCACCCCGAAATACGCGTACCACGCGAAGACGGACTTGTCATTCCTGCAACGGCAGGAATCCAGGCCTTCTTAGCCGCGAATAGTACGGATGACACGGAGCTATGGCCGGGTACTATGCTCACACTCGCGTGGACACGCCTTTTTCGTTTGTCGCAACACGGCGGCGAGGCTATGATGGAACGCGGTATGGTGACGACGAAAGAACAGGCGTTAGAGATCGCGGCCAAAGCCCGCCAAGGCTTGGCAGGAATCTACGGTGACCGCCTGCGTAGCGTATATCTCTACGGCTCGGGCGCACGCGATCAGTTGACGCCCGACAGCGATATCGACATCGCCGTCATTCTGGACGCGATCCCCGACCGCTTCGCCGAGCACGAACGCACGAGTGAACTCGGTGCCGACCTCAGCCTGGAATACGACACGGTTGTGCTCTTCTTCTTTGCGGAGGAGGCCGATCTGAATGCCGGCCGCTTTGGAATTCACCGGGCGATCAAAGAGGAAGGCATCGTCGCATGAACGAGGAAGTCCAGCGACAGTTCGAACAAGCGGCCGAATGTGTTGAGGATGCCCGCGTTCTGCTGGAGAATGACCGGCTGGCGGCAGCGGTGACTCGGGTCTACTACGCCATGTTTCATGCGGCGACGGCCGCATTGCTCGCCAGGGGCATTCGTCGCCGTTCGCATCGTGCCACGCTCGCTGCCGTCCACTGACCCCCGACCCCCGATTCCTGGCCCCTGCCTCACCGACACCCGCCTCTTCCACCGCCGATGCACGCAGAGAAACCCGTTGCTCCCGTGGAACTGCCCCGGCTTTTCCGGAAAAGCACCTGACACCGTCCTGTCCCCTCAGGGGGCGGGAATCCAGGATTCTTAGTCCGCAGATTTCGCCGATTTACACAGATTGTGAACGGCCCGCCGCCGCGTTTCGAATTGAGTAAGGTGAGACTATGTAGCAAGCCTCCTTCCGGTTCGTCGGCCGGGGGGAGATAAGAGTGGGTGTTTCGGAACCTCAATAAGGAGACTTGCTATGCGGTACGTAGGACTGGATGTTCCTTATCGAAGTTCGACCTATTG
>JAPLMX010000004.1 GCA_026386805.1 Phycisphaerae bacterium
CGGATAACCGTAGGGCTCAGCCGTGAAGGACCAGATGCCGCCCTTGAAGATGGTGCCGTCGGCGGACTTGTTGACCTCGTCGATCCGCCAGTAGTAGGTCTGCCCGTAGGCGAACACCCCGGCCGGATCGAAGCTCGTGTCCGCCTGGCCCTGGCTGGCCAGGATGCCCGTCGTGTTCGTCCGGGTCGCGTTGTTCACATCGGCCAACGTGGTTGCGAAGTACACGTCATGGGTCGAGGGGAAATGGCCCGCAGTCCAGCTCAACATCGTGTCGCGGGGTACATCAACCGCCCCGTCTTCCGGATTAGCCCCGGACGCGGTGCCGGGGACGAACCATTTGGCGTGCAGATAGGCCTCCACGCTCACGCGTTCCGGGTCCGTCAGGGCGCGGTCGTAGATCAGCAGCTCGCCGAGCTTGATGCCGCCCGAGCGATAGGTCCGGTCGCGGGCGATCATGCTGGTCTCGACGTTGGCCGTCGTCACCAAGCTGACCATCGAGAAGGCGGTCGGCAGCACGGTGGTGGTGCCATCGACCTTCACGCCATTGAGGTAGGTCGAGCCGTTGCGAATGTTGGCGCTGGCCCAACCGTTGGGCGCCTCCCAAATCTGGTTCGCCGTGCCGCGATGGAAATGGTAGTTGTTGTCGTCGCCCAGGAGGAAGCCGTCGGTGCCGGCGTCCATTCCCAAGACCCAGAACACCGTGCGGACGGTACTGATATTGAGGGCGGCGGCAGACGAATTCCTCATCTGCATCCACGGCTGGTAAGTGGCAAGTGGGTTGCCATAGAGGGAGTTGCCGAAATCGACGATGCCCTTGCCATTGAGCTTGCCTTTGACATAGGTCGGCTGCTGGGCGGCGGCCGTCTGGTCGGCGTAGTTGCCGGCCCCCGAAAGGTCATTCCACCGGGTGACTTTGTCCCCGGAGAGCGTGAGGCTGCCGCTGTTCGAGGAATCAAGCCAGAAAACCAGGTTTGTCTTGACCGGCGTCTGGGCCAGCGCCGCCGAGCTCAGCCAACTCAGCGACACCAATAGCGTTGAGAGAACAATCACCTTCTTACACATAGCTTTCCTCCATTTCCTGAGCCCCCTGGCCCACTGATCAGTAGTGCTGCACACGTTTCGTAAGTGCCCGGCCGGGCTTGGGACCCTCCGGGCAACAATCGTTTCTATAGAAGCGACCTGTACGCGTAAGCCTTGAGAATGCCCTCGAAATCCTCCATCTCTTCATTGTCCTGCGGCGGCCGGTAAAACGAGAACGAGGGCGGGCTCCATAGGGCCTTCTGGACCCACTCGATCAATCCCCGGCTGTACCACCGGTGCATATCGACGTGGCCGTCCGCATAGCTCAAGGTGCTCATGTTGTCGCGGTGCCAGATGCCGAAGGGATCCACCCACTGCTTCGTCTTGGGCTGAATGACCCAGGAGCCATTGTTGTAGCCCCGGGGGTCGCACTCGGCGATAAAGACCAGCTTATTGGCGGGTTGCTTGATGTCGGTGTACCTGACGCAAGGGAGGATCTCCCAGCCGCCGGTCGGTTCCACACCGTTCATGCCGCCGGCGATGGAATACGTCGCATACGCGTACTGGTGGTAGGGACTATTCTGGCGCCGGTCGGAAGGACAGCGGTAGACCTCCACCTTCTGTACGTAAGGCCACAACGTCCCGAGCTTGATATACTCCTTCTTCTGCTCGACGGTGGAACTGGCACCGCCGGGCGGAATCTGCATCCAGGCCCCCCGGGTGGACCATTCCGGCATGCCGCAGGTCAGCTTGCCGTCGTTTTCGTCCTTGTACATCAGCCAAGCCAGGGTCAACGTCCGCTCGTTGCTGCGGCAGTGAATGCTGCGGGCCTGCTCCCGCGCCACCTTCAAGGAAGGCATCAGGATGGCCATGAGGATCGCAATGATGGCAATGACGACGAGCAACTCGATGAGTGTGAAAGCCCTTCTGTTCACCACTGTCTCTCCGATGTTCTCGAATGTCGTGGTCGCTGCCCGCCAGCAATCGGTTCGTTGACAGACTGGGTTCGCATGTCCAGACAGGCCCATTGCATTATACTATTCTCGGCCGGATCGGGGGTCGAAATTATTCGATTTTGCGTCTTTGTCTTTCGACAATACCCTGCGACCGGTCGTCATACCCTCGATGATCTCCGAATGGGCGATACAGGATTCGGACCTGTGACCTCACGGGTGTGATCCGTGCGCTCTAACCAGCTGAGCTAATCGCCCGAGAAGCCCTCATTAGACCCGCCGGCCCGCCCCCTGTCAAGCGAGAATCGCCCGCGAGAAGAGATCTTCGACCCAGCGCCCGCAATCCGTCGCGCCGGCCCTTCTCGCCCGTTCGTCGTCATGGCCTGCAAGTGTCTTGCGAGCCATCCCGAGCTAAATACCTCCCATTCACCCGTGCTTTCCTATTTTCACTCAAGATTTTTCAAGCAAACTTCCGATACTGCCAGCATGAACATGTTTACCCAGCTTAACTTAGTCCGCAACGTCGTAATCCCGCAGATTACGGACGACCGCAGAATTCACACAAGTCAAGTAAAGGAGAACTGATGGTTAAGGAAGATGTGCTCGCCCGTTATCTCGAAGCCCTTCTCCAAGGCGACAGAAAGACGTGCCGATCCGTGGTCGAGGAGACGCTGCAAAGCGGCATACCGGCCAACTCGGTCTACCTGCACCTGATCTGGCCCGTCATGGGCGAGATCGAGCGGCTCATGCGAACGGACCACATCACCTCCGTCCAGGAGCACCTCGCCACGCGTATCAATCGCACGATCGTCGATCAACTCCAGAACAAGCTGCCCCGCCGTCCTGCCAAGCACAAAAAGGCCGCCGTCTGCTGTGCCAAGGATGAGCTGCAGGAGCTCGGCGCCCAGATGATCGCGGACCTGTTCGAGAGCGACGGCTGGCAGGTGCGGTTCCTCGGCGGCGGGCTGACCAACGACGACCTCTTCGCCTTCATCAATGAGTACGCTCCCGACGTGCTGCTGGTCTACGGAACAACGCCCAAGCAGGCGCCCGATGTCCGGCGGCTGATCGACCGGGTCCGGGCGGTGAACGCCTGGCCGGACATGCGAATCGTCGTCTCCGGGGGCTTGTTCAATCGCGCCGAGGGCCTGTGGGAAGAGATCGGTGCCGATGGCTTCGCCGCCACGGCCGCCGAAGTCCTTCAGGTCGCCTCCGATGACTCCCAGGTTGCCGACCCCGACCGCAGGACGGTAAACCGCCGCAAGCGCCGCCAGCAGAGCGAGCTGCGCGAGCCGGTCTCCGCGGCATGACAGCCTTCCAGGCCATCCCATAGGTCCTACGGGTCCCCGCGGCCCCGTAGGACCTATGGCCGGCCCGCCGGATTGGCTTTGTTTTATCCGGGCCGCTCCCGGCAGGATTCCGGCGTAACTCTCGTACCAAAAAGCAGTTACGCACACATCCGGCCACCGCAGATTGGGTTCGTTTGACGCGAAGTCCCTGCCATCCGGTATCCTCGTCCTCCTCTCCAAGCTTATCCTGTCGCACATTGGGTTTGTTTGACGCGATTCCCCACCACGGAGACACAGAGGACACCGAGAAGGAAATCAAACCGCCTTCATCGGCGAATCGAGGGTCGTCTCTGTGATCTCCGTGCCTCAGTCGTCGATTCTCCTCGTTTCGCCGGCCGCGACCAGACCCTTCGGATTCGCTATTCACTTGTCAATAGCAACTTTAGCAGGGTCGTTATATGGATATCGTACAACAGTAGTAGTCCTTCGTCAAGTGAGATTTCGGTTATACAGAGACCTTTTCGCTGATAGATGGAGAGCGATAAAGCGTTATCAACAATGGATTTACATGGTCTTTGGATGCGTAGGTAGGCTGACCTCGGCGAGCTCCGCCGAGCCGTGCCCACCGTCTTGTCATTTGTACTCCTTGGCATGCTCGTCGCACAGCCAAAGCCAGTGCCCCTCCGGGGTCAGCACCTTCTTCAATCCGCCCCACTGCTGTTTCGGGTCCACTTCATCCAGCAGCTTCCGCAAGGCGCGCAGTTCCGCTCCTTCAAATCGCTCCGCACGCGCCTCGCCGCCAATCCTCTCCAGCAGATCCGCCGGCAGGAAGTCTCGCTCGCAAAGCCTCTTGGCCAGTTCCTCCATTAGCCGGATCTGGTACACCAAGTCCTTCGCCTGCTGTGCGCCGATCCCAGCACCCAGAGGACCTCCCAGAGCCCCGGCCGCCGTCCATGCTATCGGCCCCGCATACTTGATTACCCGCGCGAGCTTCAAAATATACGGGCCCATGCTCTTCAAGAACTCGGCAGGTCGCTTGATCTCGTATCGCCCACCCTCGATAGTAGGATGCCACTGGCCTGGTGCCTGGCAGTACAACCGCATGATCATCTTCTGTCCGAGCAGACTCTTCAGCCAGCCGCTTTCACCTTCCGGCAACACTGCAAACACGTTCGGACAATGCGATTCCTCCAAACGCTGCTGGGTGTTGAACAGCACAAGGAAGTAATATTGTGACAACTTTCGCAATTCGCCCAACTCGGTCCGAATCAACTCCTGCCCGCCGAGCACCTTCGTCTCAAGTTCCTCAATGCGTGCCACGATCTCGCCTTCGGTGCTCCAGTGGATTCCAAATAGCATTCCCGGCACCGAGATGTTCTCAAGCTCCTCCGGACACTCCATTTCGAGCTTGGGCTTGTCCTTCTCAATGGCTTTGCTGAGTTGTCTCAAATCGAACTCATGGCGGCACTTGGGCTGGGTATGACCGGGGCAGGGAACGCATCGCCTGATGTTCAGACCAGGGAACCTCGCCAGCGTGTATTCCAACCCGTCGCGCAGGAGGACGAAGAAATTGTGCGGCAGAGGCCCGCGAACCGTCAACTGGATGTACCGCTGCTCAGGGAAAGCTTGCACCAGTCCTATGTGCTTGGGGTCCTTAGGCTCATCCGCCAGGAGCACGCCGAGGCGCCAGTGCAGCTCGACCGAGAACCGATGCTCCCTCGCAATGAACCATGTCGGTATGCCCGGAGGTATCGACTGATCCAGACGGAAGTTCATCGTGATCTCGCGTTGACCGTCGAACCGGGACCACAGCTCGTCGAATTGCCTCTTGTCCTCTTCGGCCAATTGATAGGGCAGGAGCTGCACAACCAGCCACTCATCGAGCGAATCCTCGAAAGCATACACCAGGTCGAAGTTGCGCATCATCCGCGCGAACAGTCGGTGCGTTGTCTCATCTTCCTCGGGCCAGAAGATGCTCCAATGCACACGATGCAGAATTGCGTGCCTACAGATTGCCTTGCCATGCTGGTCCTCGTTCTTCAGAACGCGAGCGATGCGATTGGTGAGCCATTGGGGATCAAGAACAACCACCTGGCGTAGTTCCTCGTCATCCAGGAAGACCCGAATCTTGCCCATTCCATCCAGCGCGCGAGACAACAACTCGCGGCTGTCTGCGGCGACGCCGGCTGAATCCATGAGCGTCCACAGGTCGTGGAGGTTTATGCGGCTCTGTTTGGCTTCCACGCGCGCACCCAGTTCATCCTCAGCCTTCTGCCAGTCGGCCGGCCAAGGAGTCCCCATCAGAGGAAGCTCTGCCGCTGCTTCCGTCAAGGCCTCGCGCAATTCGTCGATCCCGCGTCGGGTCTTGTTGCTGACTTCGTGCAGTCCCAGGAGCCGGATCCGAGGGAACTGCTTCTTCAATTCCTCATACGGCACGTCCGGCTTCCACAGATCACAATGTGTCGCCACGAGCAGCACGGGCGCTCTCCATTCTTCACGCCCGCCCGTCTCGTCCGCCGGGATTGACGCTCGGGCCTGGATCAATTCAAGCCACGTATTGAGCTTTGCCTGCTCGTAGTTCTCGCGTGCATTCCACACGAGGACGAAGAGCGCGCGTTCCGAATAGAAGAACTGATGTGTGGCGTGCTGGATCTCCTGGCCCCCAAAGTCCCAGAGATTCAGGGACATCGTCACATCGGTCTTGCTCGGGTGTTCGATCTTGAGCGTGCGGATTTGAACGCCCTGGGTGGCCGTCTCACCACCATAGTCCTCGGCGTGGAGTGCCTTGACAAGCTCGGTCTTGCCGACACTGGCCTCACCAACGACCAGGAGCTTGGCTTCCCATTTATGTTTCTCGACTTTTGCAGTGCCACGCAGGTACGTGAGGACTGCGGCTGTGCCTTGGTCTATGATCTCGCGCGGAGGAGTCACCAGCGGGTTTGCGCCCAAATGAAGCTGCTCCAGCCTTTCAAGACTCCCCAATTCGGGAGGGATTGATGCCAGCTGATTGTGGAAGAGATTGAGGCGCCGCAGATTCGTCAACCGGGCCAGTTCCGCCGGTATCGACCTCAATCGATTATGGTAGAGATCGAGATCCTCCAGATTCCTCAACTGGGTTAATTCCGGGGCAACCACAGTCAGCTCGTTGACGGCAAGATAAAGCACCTCCAGTTTCGCCAATCGGGCGAGTTCACGGGGGACAGATGCAAGTTGGTTGCGAGATAGGTAGAGCCGGCGTAGGTTCGTCATCTCAGCGAGTTCAGGCGGGATCGATGTCAGGTGGTTCTCGGAGAGATTGAGCCACTGCAGATTATTCAAGGACGTCAATTCGCGGGGGATCGCTGTCAGCTGATTGTCCTGCAGGTAGAGAACTTGGAGATTCGCCAACCGGGCTAGTTCGCGCGGGACGAACGTCAGTTCGTTGCTGGAAAGATCGAGCACTTGGAGATTGGTCAACTGGCCCAGTTCGGGTGGGATCGTGGTTAGTTGATTGCCCGAGAGGTCGAGCCCCTGCAGACCCGTCAATTGGGCCAATTCGCAAGGGACCGACACGAGTCGATTGTGGGAGAGGAAGAGGCGCTGCAGATCCGTGAGAGAAGTCAATTCCCGTGGGATTGACGTCAAATCACTATGGGAGAGATCGATTTCTGTGTATCCTCTATCCCCCGCTTTCGCGATGAACTCGAGCAGTTTGTTCTCATCCATGTCGGGCCTCGGCCAGATGACACATCTTCCTCAAGCAACTGCGACCACCGATCCTATAATACCGACAGGAAGGAGTGGGGACAATGGTATTCAGAGGGGGGACGGACGCATGTCATGCAGCGAGCAACTCAAGACCGGATACCGCATTGGGGCTGTGCACTGCAATGAGATTGCCGCGTCGCGCTCGCAACGACAGCCGACACACGCCTACGTCATGACGATTTGCTCGTTACGTAGATGACTTGCTCGGCGAAGAGGTTGGGGCCGAAGCGCACCGGGCTGGGACTGGTCTTTACGAGGGGGATTCTTTTTTCGATGGTCACGCCGAGCTTGCCGCAGAATTCTTCGAAATCCTTTAGCGACAGGCTGTGAATGTTCGGCGTGTTGTGCCAGCGGAAAGGCAGTTGGCGCGTGACGGGGGCCCGGCCGGTCAGGAGCAGTTGCAGCCGGCAACGCCAGTGGGCGAAGTTCGGGAAGCTGACGATCACCTTGCGGCCCACCCGCAAAAGCTCGTTGAAGACCCGCTCCGGGTCCTTGATCGTCTGCACCGTTTGCGACAGGATGACGTAGTCGAAGCTTCTGTCAACGTAGCTGCCCAGGCCGCGCTCGATGTCCCGCTGGATGATGGCGATGCCGCGTCCGATGCAGCCAACCACGAGGTCCTGGTCCAGCTCGATGCCCTTGCCCTCGATTTTCCGGTCGGAGGCGAGCTTGGCCAACAGGTCGCCGTCGCCGCAGCCGACGTCGAGGACCCGGCTGCCCGGCTCGATCAGCGATCCGATCAGCTCGTAATCGACACGGGCCCGATGGGCCTGCTCGAAGCGGGAGAAGCGGCGCTTTTCCCTCGTAGGGGCAGGCCCCTGTGGTTGCCCTGGGCAGGCACGGGGGCCTGCCCCTACGATGTCCGGCCGGTGGCTGGCTCTCAGGAAGCTCGAAAGAAATGCGCCCAGCGTGTCGTTCTCCAGCAGGAAGGCGTCGTGGCCGTAGGTCGAGACGATATTGCAGTAGCTGACGTTCTTGCCGTTGGCGACGAGGGCGTCGACCATCGCCTCGGACTGTCCCGGCGTGAAGAGCCAGTCGCTGCTGAAGCTGACCGCAAGGAAGCGGGCCTGCACGTTGGCGAACGCCTCTTTCAGCGAGCCGTAGTCCCTGGCGAGATCGAAGTAGTCGGAGGCCTTGGTGATGTAGAGGTAGCTGTTGGCGTCGAACCGCTCGACGAACGATTGGCCCTGGTGGTCCAAGTAAGTCTCGACGGCGAACTCCGAGTTGAGGTCGTAGCTGTACTTGTCGGCGCTCTGGAGCTCCCGGCCGAACTTCTGCCGCATCCCCTGCTCGGAGAGGTACGTGATGTGCCCGATCATGCGGGCGATAGCCAAGCCGTGCGCGGGGACTTGGTTGTCGTGGTACTGCCCATTGGCGAAATTCGCGTCGGCCAGGATGGCGTTGCGGCCCACGGCGTCGAAGGCGATGGACTGCGCCCCGAGGTGCGTCGTCGTCGCGATGGGGATGGCGGCGTCCATCATCTCGGGATAGGCAATCGACCATTGCAGGACCTGCATCCCACCGATCGAACCGCCGATGACGGCCAGCAGGTGCTTGACGCCGAGCTTGTCCAAGAGCAGTTTCTGGACCCGGACCATGTCGGCGATCGTGATGATGGGGAAGTCCAGGCCGTAGGGCCGACCGGTCTCGGGATTGGTGGAACTTGGCCCGGTGGTGCCCGAGCAGCCACCCAGGAAATTGGAGCAGACCACGAAATACTGGTTCGTGTCGATGCCTTTGCCCGGCCCGACCATGCCCTCCCACCAGCCGGGCTTTTTGTCCTCGGGGTGGTTGTACCCCGCGACGTGGGCGTTGCCGCTGAGGGCGTGGCAGATCAGGATCGCGTTGTCGCCGGCCTCGTTCAGTTGCCCGCAGGTCTCATAGGCGACGTCGATCGGGCCAAGCGTCTTGCCGCATTCCAGCGGCAGCGGCTCCCCCTGCTCCACGACGCGAATGGTCCGCGTCTCCATAATTCCTACTGAATTCGTATTATTTTCCATCATACGGGCAAAAGTATAGCTCGAAGTCGTTTTCTGTAAAGCCGTGGACTTCTGCAAAATGGACATTGGGCCTACTTTGGGAAGGAAAAACCTGCTTCACGGTTTTTCCTTCCCAAACCGTAAACAATTACGAGAGCGTAGGTTATGTGAATTCTTCAAGGAAATCAAGAAACAGATTTCCTTGAAGAATATAGGCCCAATGTCCATTTTGCAGAAGTCCACTGAAGCTTTATCGCACTGGGTTCGCGCCGTCTTCCATCATCACAACCGGGACGTTGGTATCGGCTCCGGCCGGTTCGCGGCGGACTTCGCTGACGGTTGCCTTGCTCACGCTGTGCAGGGACAGGGCCGAGCGATTGCATTTGGCGAAGACTTCTTCGGGGACCAGGACTCGCAGACCGTCCACCGTCAGACCGTCGATGTTGGCGAGCGTGACATAGGAGCTCTGGCGGGCGTAGATCGTTTCCCGCCGGTCCTCGGTCGGCTCGACCTTGCCGCCGACGTGCTTTTTGCGCTTCGCGTAGTCGGCCGCCTTGTCAATTCGCATCGTGACGTTGCGCAGCGAGACGTTCTCGATCTTGCCGCTGCTCATCCCCTGGATCAGGATGCCGTTATCGCTGAGGATGGAGAGGTCGGAGAAGCTCAGGTCGCGGACGGCGCCGATGCGCGAGTCCGCCCGGCGTTTCTCGATATCCACAAAGATCGGGTAGATCGAGTCTTTCAGGGACTCGGCGGCCAGCTCCGGCTGGCGGATCGTTTCGATCGTGCAATTCGAGAAGCCGATCCGCTCGGCCGTGCCGCCATCCTTGATGAAGATGCCGAGGCCGACGGTCGAATTGCGGATCACGCAGTTGCTCACCAGGATGTTGCGAAAATCGCTGGGCGATTCGGTGCCGATCTTGACCGCCGTGGCGATCGACTCCAGCACGCAGTTCGTCACGACAATGTCCTCGCAGGGCTTTCCCGCGCGGGTCTTGCACACGATGCAGTCGTCGCCCGCGACGATGGAGCAGTTGGAGATCCGGACGCGCCGGCACGAGACGGGGTCGATCCCGTCGGCGTTCACGCGGTAGTAGTTGTTCAGGATGCGCACGCCGTCGATCACCACGTCCTCGCACCGCTCCAGGTCGAGCGTCCAACTGTCGCTGTACCGCACGGTGACATCGCGAATGGCGACGTTCGTGCAGCCCGTGAATTTCAGGATGCCGACGCGCCAGTCCGGCCGGGGGCGCTTGTCGCCGCGCTTACGCTGGAGGTCCTCCGGACCGGCCCCGTGGATCGTCCCCCGGCCTGAGATTGCGATGTCATTCTGATCCTGGGCTGCCAAGAAAGCATTGCCGCGTTGGTAGTCCGTTTTGTCGGGGCTGACCCACAAGGTGGCGCCCGCCTCAAGATGCAGGGTCACACGGCTGCGAAGCTGCAACTGCCCGCACCGATAGTCGCCGGCGGGCACATAGACCGTCCCGCCGCCGGCCTGCGATGCACTGTCGATGGCCTTCTGAATGGCGGTGGTGTCGTTCGCCGCCTTGTCGCCCCGCGCCCCCAGCTCGGTCACGTCCCACACCCGCGCCCAGCACGGGAGCGCCAATAGTAGCAAACTCACAGATGCCACGATGCCTGTGCGACGAAGATTGCCCATGTTTCTTCCTTGCATTGGAAGCACGCTCAAACAAGTTTGGGCGTGGCACCCGGCAAGCGAGACAGCCACAACTCCGGGTGGCACGGCCAAACTTGTTTGACCGTGAGTTCGACCATCACGTTATTGTACCACGTGAGCGTCCTGATGCCTACGAACGCCTCGATTGCCGCCGCACCGCCGGACGAATGTCACCGGGGCTGGGACAGATTTCGTCTGGACCGGCGGCGGCGATCTCTTCGACGCTGCCGAAGCCATAGGTCACGCCGATGGTGCGGGTGCCGTTGGTCCGGCCGGACTCGACGTCGCGCGCCCGGTCACCGATCATGATGGTACGATCCGGATCGAGGGACCGTTCGCGCAGAAGGAATTCCACCAGCTCTCGCTTCTCGTCGAAACGGCCGTCGAGCTCGGGGCCGTAGACGTCGATGAAGAATCGTAGCCGTTCACGAATTTCAGTCAACGCAACAGTGAGGGAGCGGCTTCTTGTCGAAAATGGGCGTTGAGGGCGTGGCAGAAGAATTCGAAGACGCGGCGACTCTGTTGGCGGCAGGTGGCGATCACCGTCCAGACGCG
>JAPLMX010000148.1 GCA_026386805.1 Phycisphaerae bacterium
CGCGTCTGGACGGTGATCGCCACCTGCCGCCAACAGAGTCGCCGCGTCTTCGAATTCTTCTGCCACGCCCTCAACGCCCATTTTCGACAAGAAGCCGCTCCCTCACTGTTGCGTTGACTGAAATTCGTGAACGGCTACCGTCTTCCGCAGATCGTGGGACTTCAGGTCGGGTAGTGCTACCTGCTGGCGTGTCTTCTCCCATCTCTTGGGACTGAACTTGTCTGTGAAGAGTCTCTCTTGCCCATCCGGGAGTCCGGCGACATGGTTGGACAGCTCCGTCATGATCGCCTCGGGAAGCGGCCGTTCCGGTATCGCTTTGCCTGCCTTGCGGTTCCGAGTCGCGATGGTGTTCCGGTCAAAATGGATGTCACCGACGCGGATGGCTTCGATGTCGCCACGCCGAAGACCTGTCGTCACTGCCCGCAACACCCTCAAACGCAGAGTCGGATAGCGCGCCACTGCAGTTAAGCTTTTCGGTATCCGTTGTTGTCGCCGGCGTTCCCGTGGAACGAAGGGTTTATATACCCCTGCGATTTCACATTTGCATGGAACAAGTACCGCCTCTCGAACCTGCCGGCGGGTGGCAGAACCCGTATAGGAGGCGACGACGAGTAAAGCGCTACGATCGCTTCGGCGAAGTGATCCGCTATCTGACGGCAGATGAGCTCCAGCAGTTCTTCAGCAGCATTGACAACTACACGCGTAAACTGATGTTTGAAATGATCTACGAATTGGGCTGCCGTGTAGGGGAGTTCGTCAAGATCCAGGTCAGGCACGTCAGTTTCAGCCATAGCACAGTCTTCTTTCCGGCCGAGAACACCAAGACCAAGACCGCAAGAACGAGCTCTTTACCCCAGGGGCTGACGAATGAGATCAAGAGCACGCTCAAGCAAAAGAGGATCATCGCCAGGCGCCAGGACCGAGTCCTCAAGCCCGACGCCTACCTATTTCACCCCGGAAGACGTTGGAATATCCCCTATTCCGAGAACCGCATCCGCCAGATCTTCCAGCACTACATCAATAGAGCCGGCTTGCAGCAGGTCTACGGCAAGGACACCTGCGGCAGGAACTTGAAAATGTTCACCACGCACTCGTTGCGTCATTTACACCATTCTGTGCCACGGGGACTGCCTGGAAGACCTCGAACGCCTGCGCAACGATGAGGTCTATCTGGACGCCTTGGGGACGCAGCGGATTCCCGACCCCACGACGGCCGGGGACTTTGGTCGGCGATTCTCGGCCCAGGAGGTGATGACTCTGATGGAGATCGTCAATCGGGTTCGGCAGGATGTCTGGAAAAAGCAGCCCGAGACCTTCTTTCGGCAAGCCATCCTCGAGGCAGACGGCACGATTGCCGAGACGACGGGCGAGTGCAAGGAAGGGATGGATGTCTCGTACAAGGGCGTCTGGGGCTATCATCCTCTGGTGCTCTCGCTGGCCAACACGGGCGAGCCGCTGTACCTGGTCAATCGCAGCGGCAATTGCCCGAGCAGTCAGTCCGCCGCCGCGTATTTCGACCGGGCGATCGATCGGTGTCGGGCCGCCGGCTTTCGCCAGATTCTGTTGCGCGGCGACACGGACTTCAGCCAGACGGAGCACTTGGATCGCTGGGATGACCGACCGCAGGTGCGGTTTGTCTTCGGGATCGATGCGATGCCCAATCTGGTGGCCCTCGCGGAGGGCTTGGCGGAGGGCCTCTGGAAGCCCCTGCATCGGCCCGCCAAGTATGAGGTGCGCACCGAGCCCCGCCAGCGTCCCGAGAATGTCAAGGAGCGGATTGTCCAAGAGCGGGGATACAAGAACGTGCATCTGCAGTCCGAGCAGGTGGCCGAGTTCGCCTATCGCCCGACGAAATGCCACAAGACCTATCGGATCGTGGCCCTGCGAAAGAATCTGTCGGGGGAGCAGGGCCAGCAGAGGCTGTTCGACGAGATCCGCTACTTCTTCCATATCACCAACGACCGAACCTCCTCGATGGCCGAGATCGTGCACCTGGCGAACGAGCGGTGCCACCAGGAGAACTTGATCGAGCAGCTCAAGAACGGCGTGCAGGCGATGCGGATGCCGGTGGACAACCTGGTGAGCAACGGGGCGTACATGGTGATGGCGTCGTTGGCCTGGACGCTCAAGGCTTGGTTTGCGTTACTGCTGCCGGTGGAGGGCCGCTGGGCGGCCCAGTACACCGCCGAGAAACAGTCGGTGCTGAGGCTGGAGTTCAAGAGATTCCGCCGGGCTTTCATCGAGCTGCCGTGCCAGATTGTCAAGACGGGCCGGCGGCTGGTGTACCGCCTGCTGTCGTGGAATCGGTGGTTGCCGGTGTTCTTCCGGGGCGTGCGGGTGTTACGTTGCGGCCCCGGCTGAGACGCCGGCCCCCGGAAGTCGTGGTACGGACGCCACGATCAGCGGTCACCCCGTCAGACGAAGAAAGCAGCCCCCGAATGAAGCAAAGACAACCTGGAGCCCCGACCTCAAGCCGCCGACCGGCGGAGGCAGGGAGAGTATACCGACAGAACCCATCGCCTTCTTCACCCCTGATGGCGTGGGCTATTCGCTTGTTTTTGGGCCTAGCGCGGCCTTCGGCCGCAGCCAAAAGGTACTCTCGCCAAGACGCAGAGAGCGCCAAGAAGACAAGACCGTGAGGCTCTTACCCTTTGCGATCTTGGCGTCTTGGCGAGAAACCTAATTCTGTGAGTCTTAACGACTTACGTCGCGTAGGCTCAAAAATCTTCGCGAGAAAACAAGATTTGAACAAGTAGTAGTGCTTCTACTGTAACCAATTTATCCTGAACCGCCGGGATGAAGCCGTGGCGGGAACTGGCCTGTACGAGCGTGCCAGTGGTATAGCCTGGTGCAATAATATTGCAACATTTCCCTTGACATGATAACAGAATGTGGTATCGTCTTGTTATCATGCAATCCAAGTATTCGACCTATGACATTCGTGTGCGAGCCGTCGCAGCGATTCGCCAAGGGATGGCGGTGACCAAGGTGGCCAAAGCGTACCAGGTCCATCGGGCGACCGTTTACCGATGGGCCACCCGATATCAACAAGAAGGTGGCCCCAAAGGGCTCCAACGCCGCCCCGTGAGTGGCCGACCTCGCATATTGAGCACTCTTAGTACCCGTACCTTGCTTTCGATTGTCTCGAAGCCCGCTTCGAGATACGAGTACGAAACGGATTTTTGGACCTGTGGCCGAGTGTGCCAAGTCCTGCAGCAGAAATACCAGCTCCATCCTTCTCGATGGACGGTGTGGCGATGGTTGCGTGATTCCGGTCTAACGTACCAAAAGCCGGAACGGAAATACTGGGAAGCCAATGAAACCGTGCGGCAAGAATGGCTCAAGACCGAGTTGCCCAAGATTTGTCAAACGGTCAAGAAATACCGGGCGATTCTCTATTTTCAAGACGAATCCAACCTATCCCTCACGGCCCTGTTAGGCCGAACGTGGTCGCCGCGAGGCAAGACTCCCACGCAAACAGTCACAGGCAAACGGGGCGGGATTTCCGCGATGTCGGCCATCAGTAGAAAGGGCGACCTGATTTTTACTTTACACGAGACACGGATTGCCTCGGATCAGATCATTCATTTCCTGGAACAAATGCTCCAGTATCATCCCCACCGGCATCTGGTGGTGGTGATGGATCAAGCCCCTCCCCACACTTCCCAAAAGACGCGGAGGTTTATTGACAGCCAAAGGCGCCTGCACGTGTTCTACCTGCCCCCTTACTCCCCCGACTGGAATCCCGATGAATACGTCTGGAATCACTTGAAACAGCAAGAACTCAAAGGCCATCAAGCCCGATCCAAAGCAGAACTGAAGGCTTGGGCAAAACGTAAGCTCAAGAAGATGGCCAACAGCCCCCAGCAAATGCGTGGTATTTTTTTCGCTGCTTTGTCGCAGAACTATTGCACTAATCTATAAGTTCTCGCTTGTTCGTTGCGCACGAGCACGGTGCTGACCTCTTGGGCGATTTGTCGCGAATTGGGGGCCGGATGCCGCCATAGTCGCGTCAGGATCTCGCGTACCTGCGGGGTCGTCATCGCCGGTGTCTTTTTTTCCCATCGCCAGACGCTCCAGGCTCAGGAACCACAACGCCAACAGCGACAGCGTCAGGTGATGATGCCAGCCCACATAGCTGCGGACCTCGTAATGATCCAAGCCGGCCTCGCCCTTGCCGTGCTCCAGCATCTGCTCGATCTGGTGTCGCCGAGCGGGCGTCCGGACCCAGGGCTCCAGGGGCACCTCCTGCCGGGCCCACGTCAGATGGTAACTGACGTCCGGCTTGCTCCCATCGGACTCCAAATGACGAATCACGATCAACCCCTCTTCGGGTCCCAAGCGCTGGTCCTGACGGGTCCGCACCTGGGTCGTGATCGCCTGGACCCGGATCGGACCCTTCTGGCCGTCTTGGACGGTGAACTCCTGCCAGCGCTCCGGCGGTTGGGCGGCGGCCCAAGCATCGGCCCGCCGAAAGGGCACTTGGCGTCGACGGTTCTTCTGGCCCGCCCGGCGCGGCGGCCGACGCCCCCGCAGATCCCGCACCTGCGTGTGGCAGGGCACCTCCAGCACGTAGGCTTCCTGGCGATCCCGCAGGCCGGCCCGAAACGCCGCCACCCGGCCGAACTCGTCATCCGCCGCCACCGCTCCGTGCGGAACTGGGGCGCCAGGCCGGGTCATCCTCTCACGGGCGGGCGGAGTGAACTGGTTGATGGCAGCGTCTTCAACCGGTGCATTGATGACAGAAGTGACACAAGCGGGCCGCCAGGGCAAACCACTGATATCGGCAACCAGCACCACCGACGGTGCATGGCACCGTGTCGGATTCGTCTGGGAGGGCTCCAACCGGATTCTGTACGCGTCGATGGCGTCGAAGCCGCAAGAGACACACAGGCGGGCTTGGCAGCTTCCACCAGGGGCTTGTATATCGGCGCCGGCAACACGCTCGCGCCGCGTATGTTCTGGTCCGGCCTGATCGACGACGTGCGGATCTACAATCGAGTCGTGAAGCCATAGAACGCATCCCCACTTGGCAGACCGGCAAAGGCTGGCGGCTCATCAGGCTGCCAGCCCTCTTTCTATTCCATTGACCTCGACGTCCTCGTGTCAGCGTATGCTTCAGCGTTTCCAGAATCCAGGAGCTTGAAATCTCCCACTGTTTCCGAGAGAATACGTTCGTCGGAAGCTCGAAAAGGTGGGGAGTCGGTATGAGTGATGTCACACACATCTTGAACGCGATGGAACGGGGGGACGCGAAATCCACAGATCAACTTCTGCCGATGGTTTACGAAGAGCTTCGGGTCCTTGCCGCTCAGAGGCTTTCGCAGGAGGCCCCCGGCCAGACCCTTCAGGCCACGGCCCTGGTCCATGAAGTCTACTTGCGGCTTATGGGGGCCGAGCGGCAAGATTGGGCGAGCCGGGGCCACTTCTTCAAGGCCGCCGCCGAGGCCATGCGCCGTATCCTCATCGACAACGCCCGGCGCAAGAAATGCGTCAAGCGTGGCGGCGGTCGCCGGCCGGTGGACCTCGACGAGTCCCTGGCGGTCGATGGCGCCCGGCAGGCCCAGGAGCTGGCGCTGGATGAGGCCCTCACGAAACTCGCCACGCGGGACCCGACGAAGGCCGATCTGGTCAAGCTTCGCTATTTCGCCGGCCTGACGATCGAGCAGGCGGCGAAAGCTCTGGACATTTCCCACGCCACCGCCGAGCGGTATTGGGACTACGCCCGCTCCTGGCTGCGCGTGGAAATCCGACAAAGCGACGAAACCGGCGTACCCTGAGCCGAAAATCTTTCACTTTCTCGCATTTCTGTGAGGGGAACGGTCCCGGTTTTACGCATTGAATAGCGAAAGGAGCCGTGGTGCCTACGCAGCACAACACAACTGAAGAGGCGATCTACTACGAGGCGGTTGCGAAGCCGCCGAATGAGCGGGGGGCCTATCTCCAGGCGGCGTGTGGTCATGACGGTGCCCTTTTGGCTCGTGTCAAGACGTTGCTGGAGGCTCGCGAGGTCAGGGGCAGCTTCCTGGAGTCCGCCCCGTGGGACCCAGCCGTCATGCTGGACACGTCCGCCGTCACGGAAGGTCCCGGCACGGTCATTGGCCGGTACAAGCTCTTGGAAAAGATCGGCGAAGGGGGGATGGCGGTGGTCTATATGGCCGAACAGCAGGAGCCGATCCGCCGCAAGGTGGCGCTCAAGATCATCAAGCTGGGCATGGATACCCGCCAAGTCATCGCCCGGTTTGAGGCTGAGCGGCAGGCATTGGCTATGATGGACCACCCCAGTATTGCCAAGGTCCTGGATGCCGGGGCCACGGAGACCGGCCGGCCCTACTTCGTCATGGAGCTGGTCACAGGTGTCTCCATCACCGAATACTGCGACAGGAATAACCTGAGCACCAAGGACCGGCTGGGCCTATTCTTACAGGTCTGCAACGCCGTGCAGCACGCCCACCAGAAGGGCATTATCCACCGTGATTTGAAACCCTCCAACGTCATGGTCACGCACCATGACGGCAAGCCTGTTCCCAAGGTCATCGACTTCGGCATCGCCAAGGCCACGAACCAGAAACTGACCGAAAAGACACTCTTCACTCGCTACGCTCACATCATCGGCACACCCGCCTACATGAGCCCGGAGCAGGCGGAATTGAGCGATCTGGATGTTGACACGCGCACCGACATTTACTCCCTCGGCGTCCTGCTCTATGAATTGCTCACGGGAACCACGCCCTTCAGTGAAAGGGAGCTTCGCAAAGCCGGCTACATCGAGATGCAGCGGGTGATCCGGGAGCAGGAGCCTGCCAAGCCGTCCACCAGGTTGAGCACACTCGGCGAAACGTTGGTTGATGTAGCCAGAAGTCGTAGCTCCACGCCTGACCTGCTCACGAAGGCGATTCGAGGCGATCTGGACTGGATCGTGATGAAGTCGCTGGAGAAGGACCGGACCCGTCGTTACGACTCCAGCAGTGCCTTTCTGGCGGATATCGAACGCTACCTGGACAACGAACCCGTTCTGGCGAGCCCGCCGACGACGTGGTATCGAACGAAAAAATTCCTGCAACGGCATCGGACGCTGGTGACGGGTGTGGCAGTTGTATCGGGAATTGTTCTGGTCAGTCTTTACGTCAGCTTGTCGCTATATGTACGGGCTGAACGGGCAAGGGCCGGGGAGACGGTGGCCCGCAGGGAAGCGCAGGTGGTGACTGATTTCCTTACGAAGGATTTGCTTGCCTCCGTGTACCCGGAGAAAGCCGGGAACCGAGAAGTGACCGTGCGTTACATCCTTGAAAACGCCTCCCGAGACCTGGACGAGAAATTCGTGCATAGTCCCCTGGCGGAGGCACAGGTGCGTGAGACGCTGGGGCTGACGTACCAGAAGATGGGGGATTACGAAGCCGCCAAACCATACTTGGAGCGGGCCTTGGAGATCCGGCGTGAGCAGCTCGGCGAGGAGTACCCTGCCACGCTGGCCTCGTTGAATGGGCTGGGCATGCTCTACTCCAATTGGGGGCGGTATGAGCAAGCAGAGCCTTTTCTCGCCCGGGCGCTCGACATCCGAAAGCGCGTCCTTGGCGAAGAGCACCCTGACACATTGGAGTCCATGTCCGGTCTGGCTTGGCAATACATGTGCGAAGCACGCTTCGAGGAGGGAATGACGCTGGCGACCCGGGCGCTCGAGATTGGCCGGCGCGTGCTGGGTGAGGAAGACCCGATTGTACTGCGGGCTATGAATGCACTTGCGGCCGGATATGTCACGGTCATGCGGTATGCGGAAGCGCAATCCCTGGCCGGCAAGGGCTATGAGATCAGCCGGCGTGCGCTGGGGGAAGAGCACGAGACCACGTTGCTTCTCGCCAACGTGCTGGCCTGGGCCTGTGAAAGCGGGGGGCGGCCGGATTCCGCGGTGGAACTGGCCACGCGGACCGTGGAGATCGGCCGGCGAATCGTGGGCGAGGAGCATCTGATCACGATCTGGGCGATGAGCAACCTTGGTGCGGCCTACCTCAAGCAAGGACGGCGCGAGGAGGCCGCACCGCTGTTGACCCGCTCCTTCGAGCTCGCCACGCAACGGGGCGGGGAGGGCCATGCGGGCACGGTGCTCTTCGGGCTCAGACTCGCCATGCTCTATCGCGAGCAGGAGCGGTACGCGGAGCACGAGGCGCTGCTCATCCGGTTGGCCAAGGCCAGCCGCCGAACCCACGGGGAAAAACACCCGCAGACCGGGTACATCAAGTACTGGCTGCGAATACGGATCGAGGAGCTTACTCCGGTTTACAAAGAGCAGGAGAAATCAGGAGACTCCCAGGGCGCGGCCGCGACGTTCGGCCGACTGGAAGAGTTGCGCCGCGCGTTCACAGGTGACTCGGAGACCCAGAAGGACAAGATGGATGAACCCCACTGATGTCGTAGTCTCGTCCATTGGGTCCTGACAAGAGCAACGGAAAGGAGGTGTGGAAGTCCGGAGTGGATGGTAGGCGCGTGGGTGGTCTACACGCACATGGATCAGCACGGCAACCGTGTCTGGAAGGTACGCACCGTGAGATCCGAGAAGAACCTGCCGTTTCGCTAATGACGGCAATTGCATCGTGAGAGTTAGTGCCTATTCACAACGCGTTTTCTGGAAAGGGAGGAATCATCATGTATACAAAGAGAAACGTAAGATTTTAGTCTTATGAGGCAGATTGTACCTTTACGTAAGCCCAAAAATGTTGAACTGATAAGTTGGGCTATTGCGCCCGCCTCCAAGACCGCGTATGTTCCGCGTAAGGAATGCAAAGACCGCGGAACCATTGGCGATTCACGGAATCCGGTTAGGGCCGGAGCTGACCGCAGAACA
>JAPLMX010000008.1 GCA_026386805.1 Phycisphaerae bacterium
CCCGTCAGCATCCTTTCTTCTCCGTCAACCTGGGGGCCTTCTTCAGAAAGCCCTCAGCCTACGGAGATCACTGCGGTGGGTCCATTTTCGATGCCGATTTTTTCTTCCCGACGTGGGTCCCTTTTACATGCCGATTTCCACTCGCACCATTTCCCCTTTGGAGCGTATCCTCTGACGACCTCCCGCGACCCGAAATTGGCCGTGGCCGCAGATCGCAATCCGTTCCTCGTCAGTCCGATGGCGAATGCGACTCCCCTCGCCGACTTCAAACCGGAGGTCGGAGATTTCGGGGTACAGCGGCCACGGCCCGCATGGGCAACGCCGTCACCCACGATAGGGATGGTCAGAACGTCTTGTTCCTGGACGGATGCGTCAAGTTCGAGAAGCGATCTTACTGCGGTGTGGACAACGACAACATCTATCTCGTGTCCGGGGATGGGGAACGTGGTTCGCCCTTCGGCACGATGCCTGTGCCCCCTTCGGTCGTACCGCGCAATAAGCGGGACTCCGTTCTTGTCCATGATGTGGATTCGTTTCCTCCAACCATCAACAGGAAGTCCCGATGAGCGAAGACCGTCTGTAGTGCGTCCGCGTAGGGCGAGCGTCCCCGCTCGCCAAGAAGTGTCGTGCGGGGACGCACGACCTACAAAGAGCGAACCGCAACAACGCGTCATCGTGTCCCTGCAAACAGGCCGGTTTCACTTCTTCTGTGCCACCAGGACTGTTTGGGCGTCGGCGTGAGATAACTGCTTTTCGATCTCCAGGAGGTCGGAGTAGCCGGCAGCCTCCAGGATGAACGGGTTCAGGTCGAGCTCGTGCGTGAACGTCAGGATCGTGGGGCCGTCGCCCTGCGGGTCCTGCTTCGAGACGCGGACGCGCGCGGTCCCGCCGCCTGCGGGCAGGCGCCACTCTTTCTGGCCGGGCGCGAGCACCACGTTCGAGAACCCCTTCGGCAGTTCCACGACGGTCGTAATGCGCAGGCTCTGATCCCCGCCCTGGTAGAACGGATTTTCGTGCGTGTCGGACCGCAGGCCGAACAGCCGGCCCAGCGACCGGGGTAGCTCGAAATACAGGTAATCGCCGTCGCGAACGGCGTACCGTTGGACCTGGGCGCCGTAGGACTCGATGCCCGGATAGGAATCAAAGTTGGTCGTCAGGTTGCAGTCCGCGACCGCCGCCTGCGAGAGCTCCGCGACCATCTCCTGGTAGAACCGATTCCGTTCCTCCGGCGGCATCTCGGCGAACATCTTGTGCCGGGCGGCGAACCAGTCGCCGTAGTTCCTCCGCGTCACGGCAATCCGGGCATTGCCCTCCGGCGTCAGCGTGATCCGGTACTCATATTCCCACAGGTTCTTCATCCGAGGCGGGATGGAGACCGTTTCCACCTTGTCCTCGGCAAGCAACAGGGCCAGGTGGCCATCTGCCGGCGTGGTCCCCAACTGGGCGTACTGATTCGTGTCGTTCAGGTATACATCCGTCGCGCCGTCGTGCAGGCGGACCAGCACACTGTCGAAGGTGTGCGCAGTCGGATACTGGGTCTCGAACCGCTTGAGCACCTCGACCTGCGAGCCGTAATCGACCAGGACAAATTCCGGGCTGAATCCAACAGCCTTGAGCATGGCATACATCAAAACGGCCCGGTCCGTCGTATTGCCGTAGCCGTCGGCCAGGGTCTGATCGGCCTTGGTGACGGCCGTCAGGGGCAGATCGGCCAGACCCGGCCCGGCGCCTCGGATGTTCTTGACGATGAAGTCGCGGATCGCGGTGATTTTCTCCTCGGAGCTCTTCGCCTGCTTGACGATCTTCTTGGCCCGCTGCTCGGCGGCCGTCTGCCCGCCGGCCGCATCGTTCAAGGCCGTGAGCACCTGCTGTGCATACGTCTGCCAGTTGCCGGTCGTGACCCGCAGGACGGGGTTGAAACTCTGCATGGGAGGCAGCGAGTCCTCCGGCTTGAGCGGCGTCTGCTCGCGCACCTTCCACTGCCACGCGGCCTTGCCATTCTCGCGCTGCGTCGTCTCCGCAATCACCGGACCGGCGGTCGTCTCGTCGGACACGGCCACACCGTTGTCGTCCTTCAAGACCTGCAGGGCCAGCGACGCCGGCGCCGTCAGCTTGATCGTCTCCTGGTCGATCGGATCGAAGCCGCGAAAAACATGCGTCATGGCAAAGAACGGCCGGTCGCGCCGCAGCCGCTCGAACTCGTATTCGATCACACTGCCAACCTCGACGGCCGGCAGACTGGCCACCAGCGTCTTGGCGGCCGGATAGCGAGGAGCCGAGGCTGCCCATCCCGCGTCCATCAAGTTGGTCTCCTGCCTGCTGACCTCCTTGACCTGGCCGCCGTTGGTGACGGTCGCCTTGAGCAGCTTCACTTCCTCCCACACCGGATTGTAATCCAGCTTCAGCTCGGCGTTGTCCTTCTTGCCCTTGTACGTGAGGACCTTCTTCGTGACGTGATGCCGCTCGATCCAGTTGTGCGCGTCGCTCAGGTCGTATTCGATCTGGTAATCCAGCACGTCCACGTCGGCCGCCGGCGAGTCCGTAGCGGTCTTGCGGGCCAGGACCGGCATCTTCCGCTCGTTGTACTCGATCTGCTTGAGGCTCTCCTTGAGCTGCAAATACTGCGGCGGGCTGAGCTCCACCACCTTGATCAGGAACTCGCTTTGCCCCTGAATTGCGGCGTCCCCCCGTGGCGAGGCCGCTGTGTCGCGGGCATCCTGCCCGCGCTTCGAGGGCGGGACGCCCTCGCCACGCGGCGGGGCTACTTCGAGCGACTGCTTCCAGGAGATGGTCGGGTCGTCGATAGGTGCGGACTGGGGCAGACCTACGAACGAGCCGACGGCGGGATCGATCTGCAGGTCGAGTTTCTCGCGGACGCCGCAGGCATAGTCGGTCTTGAGCGGGAACCGCCGCTTCTGGAGGCCGGTCTGGCCGATGATGAAGTTCACGATACCCACTTTCGTCCCGACGTGCGGCACGGGCATCATCACCGTGTCCCCGTGGCCGATAAGGATGTCCTTGGCCGTGAACTTCAGGTGCACGGACAGGTCCGCGGACGTATCCTGCATGTCCGCGGGCCGCAGGTCGAAGTCCGTGAGCGTAGCGGTCGCAATGGACGCCTTCAGGACGCCCTCGAAATAGCGCCGCCGCTCCTCGGCCTTGATCCGGGTAAAATAGCCTCGGTAGGCGTTGTCGTTGATTCCATTGAACTTGATCTCGCTCTCGGCGGTCAAGTTGCCCTGGGCGTCAATCCGGCCGGTGGTCTCGACGAGAACCATATTCTCCTGGGCCGGGACGATGGGCGAGGTCTGCAGGGTCTCGCCCGCCGGATGGGCGACGAGATAGCTGCAATCACATAGATAGCTGGGCAGCAAGTCCTTCGTGCTCTCGTCGGTGCAGTCCGTCAACTGGTACGAGCCGTCGCCGTTGCGGACCGCGGTAATCGCATGGTTGAACTGGACGTTGGGGACCTCCCCATCTTTCTTCGGACCCGCTTGGATGAGGACCGGATACGCCTCGAACCCGGCCAGGCGGAGCATCGCCGCCAGCAGAGCCGCCTTATCGCGGCAGACGCCGTGACGATTCTCGAACGTCATCTTCACGTCGTGCGGCTCCCAGCCCGGCGACTCGTTCTCCGTCGTGATTCCCATGTAGCGAACCTGCTGCGAAGCCCACTGGAAGATCGCCTCGATCTTCTTCTGGCGGTCCGTTACACCGTCCGTCAGCTTCTTGACCATCGCCTCCATGTCGGGCGACGTCGCCTCTAAGTGCGGCTTGCACAACTGCCAATACCAACTGGAGACGGCCTTCCAATCGGGCAGCGTGCTGACCAGCAGACGCTGCACCACCGTGTAAGCCGGCGGCATCCCCGGCTCCGCGTAGAACCTCGGCACATCATGGACCTCCCACCGATGGATGGTCTGGCCGTCGCGCTCCTGCTTCTCATACTTTACGGTGCCCTCGACCGAGTCCTTCAGCACCGTATGAACCAGGGGTCGGTCCTTCGGCGCGCGGACCTCGTAGACCGCGTGCTTGATGGGCCCGGTCGATTCGAACACCTGGTAATCGTCCCACGTGTCCGGCATGTAGCGCTTCATGGTTTGCTGCTGCATGACGACGTGAAGGACATCGCCGATTTCCACGCCGGGGACGCCCACCTGCAAGATTTTGCTGTTCGGATCGTAAATGTTGGACGACATCTGGCTGCGGTCGATCATCACCTTGCTCTGCTTGGCGATATCGATCGGCACAATCGACCCATTCGCCTTGATCAGTTCCACCACGCTGACCGTGACCTTGTTATAGGGCAGCAGGAAACCATAGGAGAGCCCCTGCTCGTCGCGCCGGCCCTTCTCCGTGAGCACCTTCGTGTAGTTGTCCGACCACATCATCCCCGTGCCGTCCGCCCGGTACTCGCACATTGTGAAGTCATCGACCTGGACGAGATCGGCATTGGGATAAGCCTCGCTCGTGATCGCAGCCGCGGACTTGATGACCTGCGCGCGGTCGAGAATGCCCTTGGAGTAGTCCGTGGCGGATTGTTGATTGCTGGTTGTCGATTGTTGATTTTCGGCGGCCGCGGCCTGACCGGCAGCAAACGACAACGAGCAGCCCAAAATAAGCCCAAGAATCAGAGCTATGCGTTTTCGCCTTTCCATGTCGAACCTCCCGCTATGCAAAGCGTCTCCAGTAGCATGGGCGTCCCGCCCATGGATTCAGGATCACGGGCAAGATGCCCGTGCTACGTCAACCTTCAAACTACGAAGGCAGCAGCGTAATCGCAGGGCCGACGGAAGTCAACTCTTCTCGCCGTGCCATTCGATGATGGAGATTACGGCATTGGAGCCCTTTCGCAGGTTGCGGGCCTGGATCAGAATCTTGCCGTCGGCCGATTCCTCCGGACTGATCGCCCGCTCGAGCCAGCGCCCTTCCTGGAAGTGTTCGACCATGCCGAGCGATTGGCCGGCGACGATCACTTCCTCTTTGCGGCCGCCCTCGAAGTTATCGGGGTCGATCACGTACAGGCGGATGATGCCCTTAGCCGCCTTCGGCACAGTCAACTCGATCCGCAGCTCCTTGTTATCCGCACGGCAGTGATAGACGGGAAAACCCCAGCCATCCCAGGCGTACCCGGATTCGGTTTTGGCCGCGAAGCCAGGCTCAGCGTAGATGATCTCCTTCTCAGGCCGGCCGCAGAGCATCAGCAACTGCACGCCCCGGCCCTTCAAGTCCTCGGCCGAGGGCAGCTTCTCCTTGTCGGGCCAAAACGCCGCCTCCGGCGCCGGCGCCCGATCCGCCGCAGAAGGCATGGCCGGCAGCGACGCGTGCGGCTCGGTCTGATACCAGTACACCACGCTGGATAGTTGCAGCGTGCTGCCCGGCTTGCTGAACTCCTTGCGGAACATGGCGTCCTCATTGACCCCGAAGCCAATCTTCACGTTCAGCGACTTCTCGAAGCCGATCGCATCGCCGGTGAAAAACCGGTACCCGCAGGCGCCCTTCAGGAACGGGAACCAGCCGGTCAGCGGAAACATGCTCTGGGTCGGCGGAAAGCCCCAACTGAATCCGAAGGAGTCCTCCAGCCCCTGGAACTCAATCGATGCCGTCTCCTCGCCATCGATGTAGAACTTCTCGTTCTCATCGACAGGATAGCCCGACCGGCCGGGTCGGCGAATTGTCACATTCCAGCCGACGAATTTGCCTTTGCCCTTGGCCTCCAATGCCACATAATCGCGCGTGCCCAGGAGCAACCCCTCCTGCCGCCAGTGGGCGTGGAAGTAGCCGCTGTCTGCCGGGACCTCCCTGAGAGTCCGGTACATGACATAGCTGTAGCACGGCATGGCCTTCCACAACTCTTCGCCCGGGGCCATCGGCCCATCGTACACCAACTCGATCCTCGCGGCGGTCCGAAACGGCATCGGGAAATACGCATTGAAGCCCCGCCGCTTGTTGACGAGGCTCGTGTTGACCTCCTCCCGCAGCCCCGCCGGATCGCAGAAGAAATCGACCAGCGGGCAGTCGATGCTCGGCGACGTCTCCCCATCCCAGTACGCCTTCAGCAGCAGATCGCGATTGAGCTTCAGAGTCTGGGGCATGGCAAAGTGGATCATCGTAATAACCGCAGGCCCTTTGATATCCGCAACCACGACCCGCTTCGACGAATTGAACCGCGCCGTCAGCGGGTTCTCGATCCAAAGCGCATTCTCCGCGCGCGTCCGCCCCGAAAGCAGCCTCGGCAAATCCTCCACCCCCGCCAACTCGCCCAACCCCGGCCCCGCCGCCAGGCCCACCATCATCATCATCTGCACCACAAGGCACCACGTCATCATAACAGACCTCCCTATTTGACAAGCTCAGGACTCTTGCAGCCCATATTACCGAGCGAAGCTCCACCAACTCAACTCGAAAACGCGGCACGGCCTTCGGCCGCAACCAAGAACGGGCGGTCCACGCATCATGTCATTGCGAGCGAAGCGAAGCAATCTACCATCCCGAGGGTTGAGATGGCTTCGTCGCTACGCTCCTCGCAATGACATTTCGCGGTTTCTCCCCGCCCCCTGAAACCTGGAACCTGATCCCCGACCCCTGTTTTGCCTGCTTTTTTCTCATCCCGCCTCTCTTTCCGACCGATAGAACGCGCAGCAGCGGATTCTTGCATCCATGATGGGGCCACCGAGACATTTGTTGTCGCTCGCTGATGATGAGCTTTGGCCGAGACTGCATGGACTGACCATTCCGCGAAAATCAGCCTGAGGTGCGACGACTACAGGGAGGCAAGTGCCAGACAGAACGGCGATGAGTGATCGTTCGGGCAAGTAATGGAGGTTGTCATGAATCACAAGGAAATGTCTCGCAGAGCATTGGCCATTGGATTTGTTTGGGGCTTCTGGCTGTTCTGGGGCATAGCTGGAATCACGTGCCTAACTACAGGCGAATTCGTACGTGATCGTTATCAGATTGACTATGGTATGGGGCGGCATCCTGAATACAGTTCTACTGGGCTCGTGGTGGCGGTCTTGCTTTGGTCGTTTGTATCCTTTTTCCCGATGGTTCTTGAGCAATGGAAGTATGGACGGGTCAGCCGTCGCTGCTTTGCTGAGTTCTTGATCGCTCTGCTCGTCGGCCTTTCCGCCGCTGGAGCCCACGACGACAACCAAGACGCAATCTATTTGGCTTGCTTCGTCGTCATGGTTGGCTTGAGTTATTCGTGCTTCCGCCTCCGGCAAGTGGGCTTGGACTACTTGGAGCCGCTGCAACGAGCAGACGAACCAGACACTGAGAAAAGAGACGAGGGGATATCTGGGGACAGTATACTCAATTCAAGACCGTAATAAGTAAGATATCCCGGGAATTCAGATGTCCCCGGAATTCGTTGCCAAGAAGAGGAGTAGACTATGGTTGCCGAAGTTTTTTTCGCAGCATTTCGAAAACAACGTCATTTACCCAAGTTTGGAAAGGTTGCCAAGTTTAACCTACGCCACAGAACGTACTATCCCTGCGTTTTCTTCGGCATCAGTTGCGTCATCGTGGTTCTCTTTCTCTGCAACACACAACATCTGACGGTCACCATCTCACTTCTTGCCGCTGTCGGCGGTTTCTCTGGCTTCCTTTACACCCAGCACTCACGGGACACACAGTTCTTCCACGAACTTTTCCGCGAGTTCAACGCTCGTTACGACGACCTCAATGGCCGCCTCAATGACATTCGCAACCGCCCGAAAGACCAACGCCAACCGCTCAATGACACCGACAAGAACGTACTTTGCGACTACTTCAACCTCTGCGCGGAGGAGTGGATATATGACGAAGCCGGTTACATTGACCCCAAGGTGTGGCGTGCTTGGCACAACGGGATGCACTACTTCGCCGAAAACGCCGAAATAGGCAAGTTCTGGGAGGACGAACTTAAACAGGATTCGTATTATGGCTTCCCCGTCGCCTTAATTGCCGGACAAAGTCGTTCGCGGCAAGAAGAAAAGGGGGGAGGCCAGGGTTAGCTAACATGAAAGGCGGAAGAGGGGGATTTCCGGAATTCCTAATGCAGGGTGAGCCTCGGCCCACCGAAGAGTGCTGGATAGGTGGCGCAGCATCATGGAGATAACGAGCGACATACAATTACGCCAAGCGCAGAAGCTCGCATTCTGTTACCTTTGCGGCAGGGGATTCGAAGTCAAGGAGCACGTCACGCGGGATCATGTCCCTCCCAAGGCGGTCTTTCTGCCTTGTGACCGCACGAAACCCCTAATACTACCCACCCACGACAACTGCAATCAGAGGGAATCCAGAGGAGATGAAGTCGTTGGGCAACTCATAGGTGCATTGTATGGCGTTTATCCCAGAATGGAGAGGCGGAGGGTAAAGATCGGTGTGTATGAGAACGCCGTGAACAAAACGCCTGTATTAGCCCTCGAAGGGATAAGTCTCACTGGAGTCATTGCTCGTTGCATCAAGGGATTCCACGCCGCTCTTTACGGGGAGTATCTACCCAAGACTACTCCACATTGGTTTGATCCGCCTACTGCTGTCGGTTCAAAGAAGGGGAACCAAATCGTGTTCGAGGAAACACGTCCGCACTTTCTGTTATTCGTCAGGACGATCAAGAAGAACCGAAAAGCAGGACGGGTCGATAGGATATCATGCTTTAACGACAAGTGCGTCTATGAGTGTGTTTGGGAACGAACGGACGGCGGAACATGGGCATGTTTTTTCGCCCTCAACATCTATGATTGGAAAGAATTGGGTGATGCATCTCATCAACCGCGCCGAGGCTGCGTGGGATTCTATATGCCCACAAGGGGCCGCCCACCACAGGCTATGATAGGAATCACAAGGGTGTTAGAGATACCGATACCAAACGCTGAGGCTTTTGACCCATTCGGCAATTAACAAGCAGGAGGATATCTGCCGGGAATTCCGGCGGCGCCATACTAATTTCGACGGGTTCTTGGAGGCAGGTAGACTACACAGGAGCGTGAAAAAGTAAATGGTGTGCCCGGCACACCCGACCCGCCGAAGGCTCGAAAGCGGTAAACTCAGGTCTTGTGAGGAGAGAATACGTAACCGCCGAGGACGCGGGGGTACACGGAGATGAATCAGACATTCTCATAAGCCATCAGGAAATCCACACGGCTGATATCCCAAACGTCTCGATATGGAACTTGAGGGCGGACTGCACATCTCTGAGGGCCTCTTCGTAAGTGTCTCCCTCACCCACCACGATCCCCTTGATGCCGACCGGGTACGCCACGTACCCGTCGCGATGCTTCTCGATGATGATCTTGATCTGCTTCATAAGACACGCAGCGAACTTGCCCCTTCGTGGAGGAATACGACGGATCGAATCAGACTGCCGTCAAGGCCCGTTCCACCTCGGCCGGGAACTCAACGAGGATGAACTGGCTGCGATGATAGAGGTAGTCTTCCCCACTTTCGTCAATCACGCGCAGAAAGTCATCCTTGGCCGCCTCTTCATCCGGAAGGACTTCATAGATCTTTCGGACGATCAGCGATGCCTCGTAATCGGCATTGTCAACACACACAGCGAATTGTCGTTTAGTAGCACTCATTTCAATCCAGGTAGCATTTGATCTTCACGTCTTTGCGGCCGATGCCATGCGCTTCGTACCAGTGCAGCTCAACCCGCCTGATCCTGCCGTTAGGAAGTCGAACTTGGGCGATGCCTTTCAGTTTTCTCCACCGACCGGATCCATGAACCTTCTGCAAATAGGCCAGATCGCGGATGTTCGTTCCGACCGCAACAACCTCAACCGCTTCAATCTGTCCAATGACTTCGAATCTCACACTGACAGACTACCACAAATTTGAACCCGAAACAACCCTTTCTGTGCTGATTCGCCCTCTGCCGAACCGGCGAGGACGCCGGGCTACGCGGAGGTGAGTGTATGCGATGAGATTATGGGGTTCTCTGCGACCCTCGGCGTCCTCTGCGGTTGAAACAATCCGAATCCGCATGGGCTGAAGCCCATCCTACGGATTCGAGACGGAAACGACCGCCTCGGCTGCGGTGAGGCCGTCGCTTTCGGCGGTTACGCGGACCTTGCCGCCCTGGCCTGCCTTCGTTCGCAGGATCAGCATGGCCTTGCCGTAGAAGAGCTTGCGGTAGTCCGCCTGGAACGGCTCGATCCAGAGAGGATTGCCGTTGCCGACGGCGGCGATCTCGGCCGGACCGTCGAGCTTGAAGCGAACGAGATTGTCCGCCAGGGGACAGAGCGTGCCCTTGTCATCTAAGGCCTCGACCAAGATGTAGCAGAGGTCTGGGACCGCAACCCCATGTGTCGCGGCCATCTTGGCCGCGTCTTCCGCGGGCTGGAAGCCCGCGACACGTTGCGCCGAGGAACCTTCCTCACTCATGGCCATGAGGT
The DNA here is from genome assembly GCA_026386805.1 of Phycisphaerae bacterium. Lineage (GTDB taxonomy): Bacteria > Planctomycetota > Phycisphaerae > Sedimentisphaerales > Anaerobacaceae > PLanc-01. The sequence goes on from JAPLMX010000008.1 coordinate 10,383, forward strand.
CTTTGCGGTCCGGGGTTAGGCGAATCGTCGCCGGCTTTCCGGCCGTTCGCACGATCTCCTCGCCGATCTGCCGGCCGTCTTTGTAGGCGACCGCCTTCAGCTCGCCCGGCTCGTAGACCACGTCGTTCCAGCGCAGCCGATACGTGTACGTGACATCATAATAGGCCGACTCCGCTCGCTCCGGATACACGGCGAATTCCTTGATGCTCGCCCAAGCGCCGTTCAGCATGTTGGTGAACTCGATGCGGATGTACCGCCCCTGCGCGTTCACGTCGTGGAAAATCTGCGTCGGGCCATCCCAGCGGGGATTGCGGCTCGTGGCTTTCGTCACGACCGTCTGCCAAGTGGAGGCGTCGGTCGAGACCTTGACCTCGTAGCCGCAATTTTTCTCTTCCCGCTCGAAGTCGATGGCCAGATAGCGGATCGGGCGAATTCCGCCCAGGTCCACCTGCCACCATTGGTCGGCCCCCGCCGCAGCAGCGGTCCAGCGGGAGTCCCTGCCGGCGTCGTTCGCGAGAGCGGGTGCGTGGTCCGGCTGACTGGAGCTGGCCGTGGCGGGCTTGCCCTTGGCGAAGTTCTCAGGTTTCTCGGCGATGACGCCTTTCTGGCGGCGGCCGAGTGACTTGCCGTTAAGGAACAGCTCGGCGGAATCGCCGTTGGTGTAGACAAAGACCGGCACGTTCTTGCCGACGCGGTCCGGCCAGTTCCAGTGCGGCAGGATGTGGACCGTGGTCGTCTCCGGCCGCCAATAGCTGCGGTACAGGTAGAATCGGTCCTTGGGGATGCCGCACAGGTCCACGATGCCAAAGTAGGAGTTCTTCGCCTCCTGGCTGAACGGCGTCGGCTCGCCCAGGTAGTCGAACCCCGTCCAGACGAACTCGCCGGCCACGAAACTGTCGTCCTTCATCAGCTTGAACTCGGAGTCCGGGATATCCGACCAGTCCGCCGCATTGAGATCGTAGGAGTTCACCTGGAGCTGCTTGGAGTACTCGTTCTTGCGGTTGGGCAGCGGCAGCTCGTAGAATCCACGTGTGCTCAGGGTCGAGGCGGACTCCGTGTAAAGGATCGGCTTGTCGGGATAGCGCTGCCGGTAGGTGGCGTAGCGTCGCAGGTAGTTCCAGCCCGTCAGGTCCAGGGCGTCGAAGTTCGGCTGCTCCGCCAGGCCGGGGATGTGGCAGGCCATGCCGACCGGGCGGGTCGAGTCGTACTTGCGGACGAAATCGCTCATGAACTTCACCCGCTCGGGCGTCACGCCGTCCCGGCCGCCACCGTTGAGCTCGTTGCCGACCGACCAGACGACGATCGAGGGGTGATTGCGGTCGCGCAGGACGAAGCTGCGAAGCTGCTTTTCGCCATACTGCTCCAGCGGCGGCTCGCCCCGAACGCGATCAGCCGTGCCATCCCACTTATCGAAGGCCTCGTCCCAGACGACGAATCCCATCCGGTCGCACAGGTCCAGCAACTCCGGGGCCGGCGGGTTGTGGCTCGTGCGAATCGCGTTGACGCCCATGTCCCGCATGATCTCCAATTGCCGCTCCATCGCACGAGGATAGAAGGCCCCGCCGAGCGGCCCCTGGTCGTGGTGCAGGCAGACGCCATAGAGCTGGACGCGCCGGCCGTTGAGATGGAAGCCGTCATTGGCCGTGAACTGGAACGTCCGGACGCCGAACGGGGTGACTTCCGTATCCACGGCCTGGCCATCCACGCTCAAGGTGGTCCTGACCGTGTACAGCTTCGGACTACCGATGTCCCACCGCTGGGGCTTCGCAAGGACGAACGACTGCTCGACCTCCCGCGAGCCTTGAGCGGGCACGGCCTCGTTCGTTCCGCCTTGGGCGACCGGCTTGCCATCCGGATCGAGCAGGACGATCCCCACGGCCACCTGCGACTCGGCGCCGAGGTGGTTCTCGACGGTCGAGCGCACGCGGACCGTGGCCTCAGCGTCGCTCACCTGGGGCGTGGTTACGAACGTGCCCCAGTGGGCCACGTGTGCCGGATTGCAGACCGTCATCGTCACCTTGCGATAGATTCCCGCGCCGGGGTACCAGCGGGTGCCGTGGTTACGCGTGTCGGCGTGGACCGCGATGGTATTGGTCTGGCCGAACTTGACAAAGGGCGTGGCATCGACGCGGAAGGACATGTAGCCGTAGTCCCACGCGCCGGCCAGTTGCCCGTTCACATAGACCTGGGGAAAGGCCATTACGCCGTCGAAGTCGAAGTAGACGCGTTGATCGGAGGTTGGAGGCTGTAGGCCGGAGGCTGGAGGTACCCCTGCGGCCTGCGGCCTCCCGCCTCCCGCCTGGTCCAGCGTGAATGTCTTGCGATACCAGCCCTCCCCTCGCCAGGGCAGCTTGCCGGCGTAGCCGTTCTCGCTCGCGTTGAACGGCCCCGTGATGGCCCAGTCGTGCGGCAGACGGACGGCCTGCCACGCCGCGTCATCGAAGCCAGGCTTCTCAGCCCCGGCCTGCTCCCCCTTGGCGAATCGCCAGTCACCATTGAAGCCAACGACCCGCCGCTCGACCCGGAGGCTCTCGACGGGCCGGCCGCTGTCCGTTTGGCCCACGGTCACAGACATGAGTGCCCTGGCGATTGCCGCCACGACGATACCTCTTCGAACGTCCATTGACGCACCTCCAAATCATTGCACAAGACAGTAAGGCCAATTCTCAGGAGAATCCAACCCTGAGTATACAGCCATCGCAGCCGAAGGCCAACTCGCGGCGTGCGCCCCAGACATTGCGGGCGAGGTGCACCGCCGCCGCTTGCGCTGCATCCCGCAACCGGCAAGACCGGCCGCGAGTGCACTGAGCAGGAACTCTCTGCGACTGTTCATGGTTGCCTCCTGTAGACCAGGACGGCCACGCTCGGCTTGACCGACATGGTCACCGCCAATCCATCCTTGAGCAGTTCGCGGCCGCTGTGTTGTTCCTGCGTACCTGTGTCGAGATCGGTGACAAGATAGTTCGCCTGGGCGTCCAGGCCGAGCAGCGCCAGATGCGCGGATTCATAAAAACTGTTGTGCCGGCGAAAGACCTGGACGAGCCCCTCGCCCGCTTCCGGCCGGTCGAATTGCCAGGCCATCCAGACCGTGTCGTCACGGGTCCACGGCGTCAGCGGATAGAAATCACCGTAGTAGTTCGGTGCAATCTGCCGCCATTGACTGATGAGCCGCCGGATCGCATCGTAGTCGAGGTCTTTCAGGCGGACATCGATGCCGAAGCCGGTGCTCTGGCCGGCGTTGCTCCAGAAGGCGTAGGACTCGACGGGCGTGCGGCCGCTGCCGTAGTAGGGGGCGTTGCGCGTGAACACGGTGCCGGTGCCGTGGAAGGGCAGCCACAAGGACAGTCCGTACATCATGCACTGGTGACCGGTCGCTTCGTAGGCGTAATCGCTGCGCCACAACGGCACCGCGCGGCGCATCGTCTCCAGGTCGTTGCGGCGGCCACCGCTGGCACAGGAGTCGATGAGCATGTTCGGATGCCGGCGCCGCAACTCGTCCCAATAGGCAAGATAGCCCGTGACGTGCTTGATCTCCGTGATACCCTGCCGATCCGGTGCGTCGGCCTCGCGCCAGTACTTTAGCGGGTCCATATTGAAGTCCTGGCGATAGAGGTCGATGCCCTGCTCGGTCAAGAGCCGGTCCACGTGCTCGATCAGCCACCGGCGTGCGTCCTCGTTGCCGAGGTTGAGCAGGCCGCCTTTAGCGCCGCCCAGCACCCATTCCGGATGGTTGTCCGCCAACCACGTCCCGGCCGCCACTCGTTCCGGCTCGAACCAGACGAGAATCTTGAGACCCTTGCCGTGCGCGTAGTCCGAGATCGCTCGCAGCCCTTTCGGGAACCGAGTTGTGTCTACTTCCCAGGTGCCCACGCGGGGCCAGCCGCCGCCGTGGTGCACGTACCAGCCCGCGTCCATCCACCAGTAATCAAGCTTGATCCCCTCCTCCAGGTAGCGGTCGATGAACATGATTTGGTTGCTCTCGTCGGCCTTGATCATCTCGTCATACTGGCGGGAGCTGGAGGCCTCCAGTTGCGGCGGGGGCAGCCGGCCGCCGGGCTGGGGCATGGAGTGGGCCATCATCCAGCGGCGCCAGACGTTTTGGGCCGCGACCCAATTGCCCTCCCAGAATTGCAGCACGATCAGAGGACTGCGAACCTCCTCGCCAGGCAGGAGCTTGAAATGCGTAAGTTCCTGGCCGGCCTGCAGGTGCAGACCCCGTGCGTCGTCCCGCACGAAGTCCGCCGCCCATTGGCCGGGCCAGCCGACGGCGACGATCAGCCCTTGGCCGGACCATTCGAGATTGAAATAGGACCAATCCGTATTGGTCGGCCGGCCGCCGGCACCGCCCAGACGCTTGGCGGCCTTTCGCCCCAAGGGCGTCTGGAGCGGGCCATAGTCGTTGCCGTTGGCGGGCGAGCCCACGTTGTGATGCAACAGGAAGTCCCCGTCGGTCGCACGGCTCAGCTCGATATCCAACGCCTGGATCTTCTCGACAATCGGCGTGTCGGCGGAGCCGGTGTTCTTGAAGTACAGCGTCCATTCCACCGTGGGGAAATCGCCGTATTCGACCGCTACGGACCGGACTTGGAGAGCCGTGGCCGGATCGGTGTAGACGACGGTATGCTGCGTGCGCTGCGCGTCGAGCTTCTGCGAGCTGTGCTCGGCCTGCCAGCTCTTGAGGAGCAGCGCCGAAGGCTTGCCGTCATAGAGAAATGAGAACGGTGCCGGCAAGGCCGAGCCTTTGAGGCTCGTTCGGTCCAGCCACTGGTCGCGGAGCCGCAGTTCCTGGGGCTGTGGCGTCGCCGCCGGCACGACACCAGCCACACCTGAGCCTGCGGCGATCAAGCAAAGCACACGAGTCAGCGAGATCATCGGAAGCTCTCCTCATGAACACGCGATGGGCCGTCATACGGATTCGGAAAAGTCCGTGCGCGTCCGACTCTGTGGCATCGGCATCCTGCCGATGATACATGGGCTGGAAGCCCATGCCACAGTCGAGTCGAGCGCACGAATTAAACCGAATCCGTATCATACCCGCGTTGGGCACGTCTGCCGCCCATGTTATCGTGCGAGCTTCTCGCGTACAAGCGCGACGGGACCCCCGTCGCCACATTTCGCAACGGGAGTCCCGTCTCAAGATATCCTCAGAAAGAACCCGGCTACTTTTGCGGCTCGTTCGGCTCCAAATCCTCGTTCTTCATGGCGTTCATGTGCTTCCGGTAAAGCGCGGCGGCCTCTTTGTCACTGCTGAGGGTGCTACGCTGCTCTTCCGTATTGGAGATCTTGGTCAGGTCCTTGGGCTCTTGGGCCACATAAGGCGTCAGGAAGATCAGCAGCTCGATCTTGCTCTTGTCAGTGATGGTGCGTTTAAACAGGTTGCCAACCAGCGGAATGTCCCCCAACAGCGGGACCTTTTTGATGGTGTTGCTGCTCTTATCCTGGATCAAACCGCCGATGACAATCGTCTGGCCGTCCATGACCGCCACCCTCGTGCTGGCCGAACGCGTGGAGAAGACCACGGGATTGAGGCCCGGCGCAATCTGGACCGTCTGACCCGTCTGGGTCGTGATGTTGGGGGTGACGATCATATTGACCAGCCCGTCGTCGTTGATGGAGGGTGTGACCTCCAAGACGATGCCGATATCCTTGCGGTAACTGAACGTGGTGGTGCTGCCGATCGACCCGCTGCTGGTGGTAGTGTCGGGGATCGGCACCTCGTCGACCACCTTGATCGTGGCCATCCGGTTGTTGCGGGTCAGGACATAAGGCCGGGACAGAACGTTGAGCTTTCCAGTTTCTTGAAGAGCGTGCAAGGTCAGGTCCAGGTCGCCCTGAAGGGTCCTGATGGACAGGCCCGTGGAGCCCGTCGCCCCCGGCCCCAGCGTATTCGGATTGGTAGCCGACGCGACCGACCCCGGCGTCGTCAAATTGATCGGCGCGCCAAAGGTGTCGACCGATTGTGTCCCGCCGTTGCGATTGAGATTCAACATGGAGAACTCGCTGCCTATGTCCATGTCGTTGGTGTGGGTCAGCTCGGCGAACAGGACCTTGATGAGGACCTGGCCGACCGGCTTATCCAGCTCTTTGATGGTCGGCAGGATCTTCTCGTAGTTCTTCGAGGAGGTCATGATCAGCAGGGAGTTGGTGTTCGGATCGGCCTGGAAATACGTTTCCTCGGAGAGGCTGTCGCTGTTGGAGGAGCTGCTCGTGCCGCCCGTGCCGCCGACACCCCCGCCGCCCCCCCCCGTACTGGCCACGCCCATACCCGCGTTTCTCTGCCCGCCGGTGGTCGTGCTGCGACTTCCCGTAGTTCGCTGATTCAGGGTCTGGATCTGCTGGAAGAGGCTGTTCAGGATCGTCATGAGACTGCTGGCCGTGCCATTCTTGAGCGCGTAGACGAAGATGCGACGCTCCTGCTCGGGGTTCGAGTCCAGGTCTTTGATGATCTGGGCGATAACCGTCAGGGTTTCCGGCGCGCCGCTGACCACAACGGAGTTCGTCCGCGTATCGGCGGAGGCGACCACGGTGATGTCCGAGCTGCTCGTGGTTTGTCCACCCGCCTGGCCACCCATGCCGCCCATGCCACCGCGACCGCCCCCCATGAACTGAACCTGCTGGCTCTGCTGGGAGCTGGACCGCGACGACCGGCTCGACGACGAGGTTCGGCTCTGCCCGAAGACCTCATTGATAAGCTGGGCCGTATTGGAGGCGTCGGCGTATTCGAGATGGAAGACCTTCACATCAGCGACGTTGGTCAGCGGCGAGTCCAGCTTCTTGATCACGTCTTCCACGACAGTCAAAACGGCCTCCGGCCCGGTGACTACAATGGTATTGGTGCGGCTGTCGGCCGCCGCCGTGACTTGGACCATAGAGTCGGCCCCTTGCTGGTTGCCCTGCTGGCCGAACGGTCCCTGGAACATCATGGGACCGCCTTGGAAACCGCTGCCGCCCCGGTTGCCTGACCGGGACCGGGAGGAGGATTGATTTTGGCCAAAGAGTTGGTTGATGACATCGGCGGTATTCAAGGCGTCCGCGTACCGAAGCTGGAAGACCCGGACGGTCGCGATCTTGGACCCCGTGTCGTCCAGGGACTTGATCACCTTGTCCACGAGATCCAGCGACTCGGCCGGCCCACGGACCACAACGGAATTCGTCTGCGTGTCGGCAGACGCCACGATCTGAACGTTGACGTTGCCACCGCCTTGCTGGTTACCGCCTCCCTGCTGGCCACCACGTCCTCCACCATTTTGCCCTCCGGGCCCGCCTCCCCCAAACCCTCCCCGTCCTCCTCCGGCCATCTGCATCATCATTTGTAAGGGGTTGCCGCCGCCACCGCCGCCGAAGCCGCCCCGTCCCCCCATCTGGCCGCGACCGCCCGTGGCCTGCTGCTGAAAAATGGTGTTGATCAGAGTGGCCGTGCTCGTAGCGTCCGCGTTGCGCAGACGCCAGACACGGATTTCTGCGACCGTGGCCATGTGCGTGTCCAGGGCCGTGACGATCTGCATCAGGCGCCGGATGTTGGACGTGGTGTCCGTGATGATCAGCGCGTTGCCGTCGACGTTGGCCGTCAGAGTGGCGTATTCCGGAAGCAGGGCCTGCAGGTTCTGCACGAGGGCCGCCGCCGTGACGTGGGCGACGGGGATTACGTAAGTCACCACGGAGTCGCTCGGGACGACGGCGTTCGGGTCCCGGCCGGTCAGGACTGGGGTATTCTCCTGCTTCGCCTTCGCCAGCGTGACCACCTTGAGGGTCTTGCCGGTGAGGACGGCGGTCAGACCCTTTTCCTTGAGCACCGTGTTGATCAGGCCGATGGCATGGTCCAGCGTGACCGGCTGGCGGCTGATCACCGTGATGCGGCTGCTGGCGATCGGCTCATCGGAGATGATCGTCAACCCGACGGTCTCCGAGAGATACTCCAGGATCGTCTGCACCGGGGCATCCTGGAAGTTGAGTTTGAGCTTCAGCTCGCCGTTCTTGACGACCTCGATGGGCTTGGCATCGGAAGCGGCAGGCATCTGAGGGGCCGCCGGGACGGACGACGAATTCGAAACCGGCGTCGCCGCAGGTTGCCCAGCGGCGGCCGACGCGGCCGGCTGCGCGCCGGCCTCAGGGGCGGCGACCGGCGGGGTCGCCGGCTCAGTGCCGGCCGCAGGCGGCGCCGCCGTCTGCGGAGCGGGCGACGGCGTCGAAGCCGTCTGCCCGGGCAACGGGATAATGGCGACAGCCAAGATCATGCCAACGAGGATGGTTCTGAAGATGCGCATCGTACTTTTCTCCTTCCCGAGTAGATTCTTGATTGTTGAAGTGTGATGTCTGATTTTTCAATCAACAATCAAGAATCAAAAATCAACAATGAAAAAGCACTCCAACTCCACAGTTCAAACTCGAGTATCTACTGTCCCAACTGTTGTTTTCGTTGCTCCATGAGCCGCTTGAGGATCTCGGCCTCGTCCGCAGGCGGGGCCGCCGGCTGACCGGTGGACGCCCCCTGGACGGCGGCCGCGGCCGTCGGCGAATAACTCGCCAGATCGCCCGCCGTGACTGCGCCGTGTCGGCCCTCCAGGTCGAATCCCATGCTCACGGAGGTCGTCTGGTCGCCCAACTGGTATTCCAGGCCGTCGAGATTCACGGATTTGATCGTCCCCCGCGCGACGTGGTCGCCCTGGCGCAGCCGCAGGACGCTGCCGCTCTGCTTATCCTCGACAAACGCGATAAACTGATTGTTCTCCTGCGCGACCCCCTTGAGGAGGAGATAGGACTCGGGGTTGGGCATAGGCTTCGGCGGTTCCACGATAGGCTCTCCGGACGGGGGCGGAATCCGCTGCCGCGAGAACATGTTGCGTGTCAGAATGATGTCATACTTGGCCCACTGCTCGTCCTGCACGGGCCGCCGGGGCCGCGGCCTTTCGACGGGCTGGCTCGGCGGGCGCTCGGCGGATTTCGCCGCCGCGTTCGGCTCGACCGATCCCGTGATGCGCCCCGTCGGGGAAGCGGTCGCGGCACTGGCGGTCGGGGACTTCGACGAATCCGGCCGACTGGACCCGGGCCTGCCGGAGCTTGGCCCGGTCTGGACATCTCGACGAGAGCGATCTCGACGCGACTGGGACTGGCCTCGACCGGTGGCCGGCCATGAGACAATGACCAGTGCGACCGCGGCCGCCACAAGCGTGATACGGGTCCCCAACGCGACCCGTCGCGTTTGGGGGCCCCGAGCCGTTACCTTACTATAAGAGTTGCTCTTCATTTTTGGTCTCTTTGGGTTTCGGTTGCGATTGCTTGGGGGATGACTTCTCCCCAGCCGATGCTGCGTACAGGGTGGAAAGACGCAGCTCCAACGACATACTATCGCCGGCTTCACTCGTCGAGCCCAGTTGCATATATTTGACCTTGATCGGCAGCGCCGAGGTTTCCACCTGGTAGAGGAACCACGCCACGGCGTCGAGCGAGCCCTTACCGGCGGCCACGAAGATGATTTCCTTCAGATTCTTGTCGCTGGCCACGCGATCCGGCTTGACGGACGTGAGCGTCAGCCGGGCATCCTCGGACCACTTGTCCAGGGCCTTGGCGACGCTACTCTCCGCCTCGGCGTCGCTGCGAAGATCCTCGGTCTGCAGCGTCTTATCCTTCCGCTCATACTGCTGTTTTTGGGCGAACAGATTCTTGGCTTTGGCAACCTTGTCCAGCGACTGCTGCCTCTGACTTTGGAGCTCTCCCAGCCGATGCCAGAGAGGGGTCACAACGAACTTGTCGCCGACCAGGGCGCCCACGACCACGATGGTCATCAGAACGATCATGCGTTCACGTTTCGACAAACCCATGGTTATTTCACCCCTTGAAATTTGAAACTGATGGCAAATTCTTTCTCTCGGGAATCACGTCCGGCGTCCCGGATATAGATCATTTTGACGTTGGAGAACACCTGGTTCTGCTGGATCTTGTCGAGGACCTCATAGAAGCTCGCCTCGCTCCCCGTCTTGCCGACCACCGATCCCGTGCCGTTCTCGTTCAGAGCCAGACTGCTGGCCCACACGGAGGGCCCTTCCGGGAAGGCCTCCGTCAGGTTCTTCAGGCATTCCAGGAACCGGGGCTGGCGGTCGTCCCAGCTCTCGCGGTACTTGCCCCGATCCACGACTTCCTGGGCGGCGGCGATCGCGCTGCTGTTGGCCTTCAACCACGCGTCATTGGCGGCGATCGCGCTCGCCCACGCGTGCCAATAGGCTAATAGGACGATCAGCCCAATCAGGCAGGCCGCCGCAATGCCGGCGCCCCAGACGATCACGCGTTTGTGACTTGCCGCTTTCTTGACACCGACGCGAGGATTGAGGAAATCCACCGGGGGTCTGTCCGCCCCCACGCCGGTCATCGCCACCGCCGTGGCGGCGATCGCGCGAGCCTCCTCCGGGCGATCCGGCAAGCCGAGTCCCTTGGACCGCAGCCCGGCTCGCCCGCTGGACACCGTCATTTGGGGCCCGAGCCGCTTGCCGAGCTGGCCCACCAGATCCTCGGACGAACCGCAAGCATCACAGGCCGTGATCCTATAAGGCGGCGATTGGCCCGGCACCGGCGACAGCAGCACCAGCCGCTCCACCGTCGAAGCCAGGTGATCCGCATACCCGGTCGGCGTCCCGTTACTGCCGATGGATACGTGCTTGATGAACCGCGGACTGCCGTCCAACTGGGCCCAGAACTCGCAGTACGTCGGGCGAGCGTACAGCCCGTACCAGCTCGCCAAATCCCCGTGGGACAAGGCCTTGCTGCACGCCAGCGCCGAGAGGGTGATGGACTGAACGTGCAGACCGGCGGTCTCGGTCAGCTCTTTGATCTGGTCGACGATCTTCCGCCGGGCGGCCAACAGAAGGATCGGGCTCTTCTCGGTCGTGCTCGTCCTGCCGCAATAGTCGAAAATCAACTCGTCGGCATTCATCGAGAACGCGCGCTCGGCCTGGATGCTCAGCATGCCGGCCAGAGCCTCGGGGCTGGCCGGAGGGGCATCGATCTCCTTCGTCAGCACCCACTTGGCCGACAGGCCGACCACCACCCGCTTCGAGGAGAACCCTTGCTCCCGAAGGAAGTGCCGAAGCCGCTGGCCCAGGGGCTTGGCGTTGTCCGCCGTCAGCTCCTGCTCCCAAAGGAGTTCGCCGGTCCGTCGAACCGCGGTGCGGCCCGACTGAATGCTTAGTTCCGTGGCGACGACCCCGGTGTCGTCGATCGCCAGTCCTAATATGTGGCGTGTGCCGACCATTGTCACGTCCCGTCAATTCTTGGTTGTACTCAATACCGCGTCCGTAAGAGGCTTCCCTTTCCTCAGGGTCGCCACGATCTCTGGATCCAAGGGCCAACCGAAGTGCGTGAGATCCCTCCAATGGATCACTCGCGGCGTCGATTCCTGCGTGTCGATGACCGCCTTGTACCGCTTGTACGCCCGCCCGTTGCCGGACAAGGCGAGGATATCGGCGGAATACTGGTTCGAATGAACCGTGATGTAGCTACCGATGCCAACCGCCTTCGTCTGGTCCAGGACTTCCGTCACCCAGGCAACAGAATTGGGCTCCTCGCCGGCAGTGAAAGAGCCGCGGTAGGTCAGCAGGCTGTCGACGTCGGTCTCCTCCAAGCCCGGCAGGCACATCAGGACCTCCTTCGAGGCCGTGTTCACGTTCACCAGGCCGGGCAGCGCCGTTTCGCTGCTCGTCGTCAGCTTGTCGGCGATCTGCGAGAACTCCTTAAAGGTCATGCGCGACCGGTAATAGAACTGGAGGATGTTGGTGAAGCTCGGGTTCGAGCTGATGCCGCTGGCCATCATGATCTCGAGGGCTCGATCCTCTTTGAAAGTATCCTGCAGCAACGTCTGCAGGTCCGACACGGAGGAGGAGGTGTTGATATTGATCCGCGTGTTGCCCGCACCATCGACATTCTTCTCGGTGCTGTAGACGGTCACATAGTCATAGAACCCGCGATCGAGCTTGCCGTCGGCGTTGTCGGGCGGCTCACTGGTGTCGCCGTCGTTCTCCTGGGGGTCGAGGACGCCGTTGAGGTTGGTGTCCTCGCCGTAGAGCAGGTCTTCCGAGGCGCCCTTGATCAGGAGGATTTCATCGACGGTCTCCAGCGGCGCATTCTTGCAGTGATAGGGCGCCGGCTGCAGCAGATAGTACTCGTCCTCGGCCCCGCCGGCCGTGACGTCGCTGTCCGTGTCACGCCAGTCGATGATCGAGGCCGCCAGCTCGGCCGTCATGCCGGGCAGCTTCTGCAGCATTTCCAGCGACGCGGTGTTGAGGTTGATTTTGCCAGCCTCATCGGTCAGCCCGAAACGGTATTCCCGATCGTCCTCCAAATTCGATTGCAGGACCCAGAAGTAGCCCTCCCCCACCTGCAGGGCCTCGTAGGTATCGGTCGTCTGAGACGTGCTCGTTTGGGACGTGCCCGACTCCGCCGCGATTTTCTCGGTGATCTTGGCCACGACGTACTGCAAGGCGCCGGCCGCAATACTCTCGGCCTCCAGGGAAGCGACCTGGTTGGCCGAGACCGCTGCCGCCACCCGCATCGAACGGGCAAACACCAGGACCAGTCCGGCCAGGACGAGGGTCACCCAGATCGTGACAATCAGGACGGTCCCGGCCGCTCGCCCGCCCTGCGAAGGACTGGCTCCGTGATGCACCCCAGATTGTCCCGTCACTGCGTGTCTCATCATGATCCGCTGGTTTTGCTCGTTGACGATCCGCTCGTCTTGCTTGTCGTTGACCCACTGGTTTTACTCGTCGTCGTTCCGCCGGTCTTGCTCGTCGTTGTCCCGCTGGTGGATGTCCCGCTCGTCGTGTCGCTCGTGGTGGTCGCGGTTTTGCACGGGATGGCGAAGCTCTGGACGAGCCGGCGTTTCTGAATCTCCTTGGTGCGCTTGTCATGCCGGGCGATCTCGATATCGACCTCCATGGCCAAAGGCAGACTGTTCGAATCCGCCGTCGAGTCCCATTCATCGAGCCAATCGGAGCCGTCATAGTAGCGGAGATTCAGGGACACGACGTTGCGGCACAGAACCTGCTCGTTGGCCACGAGCTGGTTGGGGGCCAGCAGGTTTGTCGTCACCTGGCGAAGGAGCAGGTACGTGCCATCCTTGGTTTCGCTGTCTTCCTCCAGAAGCAGAGCGACCTTTCCGATGCCCCCGACCAACGGCGTGTTCGTCTGCCCGGTCACCGACGTGGTTACGGTCAGTCCGGCCAACTGGGCGTCCTCCGCAGAAATATGGGTCGTGTAGAACTCCAGACTATCGATATCCACGCCCTTGACGCCCCCGGAATCGGTGCCGATGAAGGCGCCGGCCAGGTGGCTGCCCGGCGGCAGGACACCGCAAATGTCCTGTTTGAGCAGCTCGATCACGTTCATCGCCACCGACGTGGGGTCCACCGCCGCCTGGGCGCTGCGATAGGCCCGAAAGCCCGTGTACAAGGCCGTGTACAGGCACGAGGCTACGACCACCATGAGGGCCATCGCCACGATCAATTCCAGGAGCGTGAAGCCCGGTCGAGATTGCGGATTTCGGATTTCGGATTTCGGATTCGCAGCGACGGTCTTGTGCAACGCACCACAGTCAATCCGCAATCTGCAATCCGCAATCCGCAATCGGTCGGGCCTCCCGACCAATGACTCAAGATGTCTCGGAGAAAGGGTCACGTCATGACTCCTGCGGGTACACCAGGGTGCTCAAGGTGATCTTACGCTGCCGGCCCACGGACCGCCAGGTTACAGCCAAATCGAGTTGGCGAACGGAGCTATCCTCCGTCCAGTTGGCAACCGTCATCGACCATTCGTAGCCGGGCCAATCGGTTCCGAAATCCCCCCGGTTGCTGCCGCTTTCCCAGTCCTGGGCGGCGGTCAGCTCCGTGAGCTTGGTTTCGGCCAGGCACGCCGCCTCGACCTGCCTGCGCGACTGTCCCGCCAGTCGCGTGCACAAGCCGATCGTCTGCATCACTACGGGCATCACGATCGAGATCAACACCATCGTCACAAGCAGCTCGACGAATGTGAAGCCTCCCACGTGAGAGCGTGAAGTGTGAAGTGTGAAGTGTGAAGGCTTCAAACTTGACACTTGAGACTTCAAACTGTCCTTTCTATCTTGCCGCATATCGACCACCCGCCTGCCGGGTCTCCACGATGGAAAAGGATTCGGTCACACTTGGGCAGGCCACCTCCAGCGTCCGGCCGTTCTGGTCGATGAGCCGGATCACGCCGGCCGTCATCGTGCCGTAAGGCGTGAACGCGAGGAACACATCCTTGTCCTTTTGCTCGATGTCCTCCACTTCCAGATCGATGTCCTTCGGGAGCGTGTAGGTTTGCCCGAACTCGGTATCGAGCGGCTCGAAGGCCCCCGTCTTCTGCGCCGTCAGCCAGTAGGTGCGATCTCGGGTGTCGAAGTTGAGCCGGTAGACGACCCCCTCACTGACGGCCTGGGAGCGGGCGTACCGGGTCAGGGCCAGAATCTGGGTGGCGGCATCATCGATCTTCCGCGAGGCGAAGAACCCACGCAGGGACGGGGCCGCCATCGCCAGCACGGTGGACATAATGAGCATCACCAGGATCAGCTCCAGGAGCGTCATGCCCGATCCGCAGGACGGAGAACGGAGGACGGAGGACGGAGGGCGGAGAATGGACGGATTCCGTCGTCGGTCCTCTGTCCGCCGTCTTCTGGGTTCTGTCCTCGGGGCTCTGTCCTCGGTCTTCACGACTATCGCCTCACGTCTTCCGACCAGTTGGTGATATCGTCGTCGCCGCCCAACTTCCCATCCGGGCCGTAGGAAGACAGATCGTAGCCGTCCGGGTTGTACTGACCGGGACAGCGGTACTGGTACTCACCGCCCCAGGGGTCCAAAGGCACGACGTTCCTGCTGAGGTACGGCCCCTGCCAGCCGTCGGCCTCGGAGGTCGGTTTCTCGAGCAGGGCCCGCAAACCTTCGACGGTCGTCGGGTAGCGGCCGGCATCGATCTCGAAGGCGTCCAGGGCGACCGAAAGCTCCGAGACTTGCGTCCCGGCCGCCGTGATCTTGGCGCGCTTGGAATGCCCCGTGAGCTTCGGGACCACGATGGCCGACAGCGTCGCCAGAATCACCAGCACGAGCATCAACTCGATCAAGGTGAAGCCCGATCGCTCCACCGATTTCGGATTTCGGATTTCGGATTTCGGATCGGTGTCGCTGGTCTTCTTCAATCTGCAATCATCAATCATCAATCCGCAATTGATATTTTTTACCCACAGTCTCATTTTTGACCCTCACTTATTTGGTTGTGCTCTCAACGAATCAACTCTTGCAGGTTGAAGATCGGCAGGAGCATGCCGATGACGACCGTGCCCACCAGGGCCGCCATCACGAAGAGCAACGCCGGCTCGATCAGCGTGACGCTCATTTTCAAGAACCGGTCCAGCTCCTGCTCATAACTGCCGGCCAGGCGGACGAGTTCCTTGTCCAGGCGGCTGCTTTCCTCGGCCACGCTGATCATCTCAATCACGGAGGACGGGAACAGCACGGTACAGCTTTCCAGGCTGCGGGCCAGGGGGGTCCCGCGCTGCACACGATCGATCGCGACATCCACGGCATCGGCGAGGACCTGATTGCCGATCGCCTCCTTGGCCACGCGCAGGGCGGCGACCAGCGGCACGCCGGCCCCGACCAGCGTTCCGAGCATGCGGCAGAATCGCACCAGGGCGAACCGCGACACAGCCCGGCCCAAGACCGGGAATCGCAGGGTCACCTGTTCCAGGACGCGACGGCCCTCCTCGCTGGACAACGCCCGTCGAATCCCAAACACCGCCACCCCCACCACGAGCACGAAGATGAACCAATATCGCACCAAGAGATGGCTGGCGGTGACGATCATCTTGGTCAAGGTCGGCAGCGAGCCGCCGAAGTCGTTGAACATCTGCGAAAAACGCGGGATAAAGAACGTCAGAAGGAACACGAGGACTCCGCCCGCCAACACGGCCAGAATCATCGGATACAGCATCGCCGACGTGACTTTGTTCTTGAGGTCCTGCTCGCGCGACCGGAACGTGGCGATCTGCTCCAGCACGAGATCGACGAAGCCGCCGGTCTCGCCGGCCCGCACCATCGCGACGTAGACGGGCGAGAACACCCGCGGGTGCTGGCTCATGGAATCCGCCAGGGACATGCCACCGGCGACCTGGTCGTGCACGGTCGCCAAGAGCTTCGCGGTCGCCGGCTTCGAAGCCTCGCGACTGAGAATGTTGAGGGCCCGGCTCAAGGGCACGCCGGCCGCCAGGAGATTGGCCAGTTGCCGCGTGAACGCCTCGACGTCGCCCTTGGAGATCCGGCCGACACGGGTCAGCGCGCCCCCGGCGTGGTGTTCATCCTGGCGCTCGACGGAAATGGGGCTGAGGCTCTTGTCGCACAGTTGCTCGATGGCCGCCGCCCGGTCGGGCGCCACAACGGTGTCCGCCACCTGCCGCCCCTCGGTATTGATCGCTTTGTAGACGAATGTCGCCATGTGGTTCCAAGTTCGGAGTTCTCAGTCCGCAGTTCCCAGCCTCTGGCGGTCAACTGCCCACTGCCAACTGCCCACTGGGAGTTGATTTCTGCTTCGGTTGATCCACGCCCAGAAGACCATCCACGTCAAAGATGTCATCCTTCGTCACGCGGAGGATCTCCTGCACCGTCGTCCGCCCATTGTGCAGTTGCCGGAAGCCGTCGTCGCGCAGGCTCCTCATGCCCTGCCGGGCGGCGACCTTGCGCAGCTCTTGAGCAGAGGTATTTTCCAGGATAAGCGAGCGAATCTCGTTGGTGACCATCATCATTTCGAAAATGCCGATTCGGCCGTGATAGCCCGTCCCCTGACAGCGCTGGCAGCCCACGCTCTTGTACAACACCGCGGGCAGTTGCTCCCCGAACCGCCGCCGCAGGGGCATCGTCTCGCTGTCCGTCATGGGTTCCTTGCATTCTGGGCAGATCACGCGCACCAGGCGCTGGGCAAGGATGGCTTCGAGCGACGAGGCCACGAGATACGGCTCGATCCCCATATCCACCAAGCGGGTCAGCGCGCTGGGGGCGTCGTTCGTGTGGAGCGTCGAAAAGACCAAGTGCCCGGTCAGCGAGGCTTGGATCGCGATCTCCGCCGTCTCGTTATCGCGAATCTCCCCGATGAGGACGACGTTGGGGTCGTGACGCAGAATCGACCGCAGGCCGCTGGCGAACGTCAGTCCCGCCTTCGTCGAGACCTGAATCTGGTTGACCCCGTTAAGCTGGTACTCGACGGGGTCTTCGATCGTAATGATATTGCGCTGGACGTCGTTGATTTGAGACAGGGCCGCGTACAAAGTGGTTGTTTTGCCGCTTCCGGTCGGGCCCGTCACCAGGATGATGCCATGCGGCCGTTCGCAAATCATCCGCATGATGCCCATGTCCCGCTCGGACATTCCCAGCTTGTCCAGGCCCAGCAGCACGGAGGAGCGATCCAACAAACGCAGCACGACGGCTTCGCCGTGGAGCATCGGGATCACCGAGACGCGGACATCAATCTCGCGTCCATTGATGACGATCTTGATGCGGCCGTCCTGGGGGACGCGTTTCTCCGCGATGTCGAGCTTGGCGAGAATCTTCAGGCGTGAGACGATGGCCGCCTGGAACTGCTTGATCTCCCGGGCGATCGAAGCTTCCTGCAGGACGCCATCGATGCGATAGCGGACGCGCAGGGTCTCCTCGTACGGCTCGATGTGCACGTCGGTCGCCCGCAATTCGATGGCCTCCGTCAGGATCTGATTGACGAAGCGGATGATGGAAGCACCCTCGGCGGCCTGCGTCAAGTCCATGTCATCGTCTGCTTCCATATCGATGACCCGGAGGCCGTCTTCGCCGGCTTCGGAAATCATCGACTGCACCGTGTCGGCCCCGACGCCCAGATACCGCTTGATACACCGGTCAATCTCGACCAGCGGGGCCAGCGCAACCTCGAAATCCCGGCCGGTCGCCAGCCGTAGCTCGTCGATCGCCGAAGTATCGAAGGGATTGCTCGTGACGGCCAGCAGCTTGCTGTCGTCCCCTGGGACGGGCACGATGTGCTTATCCAGCAGGATGCGGGCGGGGAACTGAGCGAGAAATTCCTTGGAGAACTCCTGCTGCTCGAGCTCGACGAACGCCAGCCCCAGCTCGCGAGCCAGGAATCGCAGCAAGGCGTCGGCGGCGACGCCGCACGCAGTGAAAGCCCGGGAAGGCGGCTCGCCCTCGGCGAGCAAGCCGCTGATTCCCCGGGCCGCGGATTCGTCAATCAGACCCTGATCGACCATTCTGTTTACGAGAACGTTCATGGGATGGACCATTCCTCTCAGCGAAGCTGTCCCATTCTCACCAACATGGCTTCCTGACGCAGGGTGAGAATCTTCTTGAGGTCCTGCTGAGCCATGGTCAGTTCCTGCTCGGCCTTCTCCCGTGCCTGGCGGACGGCTGTTAGCGCCGTCTTGATCTCCTCGGGCGAAGCAGACTCTTTTTGGAGGACCGTGTCCAGTTGCGTAATAGTCTTATCCAGAGCCGTCGGCTCCCCCTGCGGGCCCCGTCCCGGCCTGTTCATCTGCGGACCGCCCTGGTCGCCGCCCGGACCGCCTTGACCGGCTTGACCGCCGCGACCGCCGCGACCGCCCATCATTCCCATCATGCCGCCGCGGCCGCCGCCGGAAACCTGTTGATTGAGCTCCATGACCTTGGTGAGCCGGGGTTGCATGACCTTCCACTCCGCGTCATCTTTAACGCCAAGTTGCTCTTTCATGCGGTCCATCATCATTTGGCGCATCTGGGCCGGGTCCCCACGCATGCCGCCGCCACCTTGACCACCGCCCCTACGACCACCGCCTTGCCCGCCGCCGCCCGCTTGCTGGGCGATGGACAGTCCTCCGACCACCAGAGCCAAGACACAGGCCGCCACACCGATTTTGACCATTTTTCTTTGCATCTTCGTTCCCCTTTTCACACTGACTGAACCTTACCTTGTTGGACACACATCGGGCCGCGCCCGAATTCTTCTTCAATTGGACCGATAGGACTCATAAGACCTATCGGAGAGACCGAAATCCCGGTCTGTCCCATAGGTCCTCTTCGTCCCCTCGGTCCTATCCGTCCCACGGAAGCTCCGGCCCTCGTGGCGAGGCCACCCGCGCCACCCTTCTCGCAACCCCTCGTTGACGAATATCTCCAGCTCGGTTCTCATTTCTTCGGAACTCATGGCGGCAACTCCTGTCTTCATCCTCGAATCTCCAGTGCGGCACTACTGTCGCATTTCACCCTGTAAGTGGCACCGGGTCGGGGGCGGTTACAGGAAAATGCGCGGGAAGTCTCAACTTTGGAGCTTCAAGCCGGGGGTCGCAGATCTGGGTGTATAGGACTTATGGGACGCGTCCTTTTTGCAGGTCCTAAAATCTCAAACGGAGAATTTGCTGTCACCGGCGCATTTCCGGCGCCACTAATAGGATGAGTACGAAATGAGTAGCCAAATGAATGCATCGTGCTATTGTTGCCCGGCCGATGGGACGATTGAATTCCCAAGGGCCATTTTGTACAATACCCTTGTGGAAAACACAGACTGGTCGGATGTGACGGCCTCGGTCAAGGGAGACGATGAGGCATACGGGCGGCTGGTGCGGCGGTATGAGAAACCGATCACCGGCCTGCTGTGGCGTTTCACGCGCGATCCGGCGCAATGTGAGGAGCTCGTGCAACAGGTGTTTGTCGAAGCGTATTTCAGCTTGAAGACCTACCGGGGTGACGCCCCCCTGCTGCACTGGCTGCGAAAAATCGCCACCCGGACCGGTTACCGGTTCTGGCGGGAAAAGGCGAAGGCACCGCAAGAAACCTCCTTGCCCGAGTTCGACGTGCTGGAGGAAATCGAGGCCGTCGAGGAGGATGGCATCGACCCGGCCGAAGCGGCGGCGGTTTTGCACTCGCTGCTGGATCGGCTTCCTCCGGATGACCGGCTGGTCCTGACGCTGATGTATTTCGAGGAGTGCAGCACGCAGGATATCGCCGAGCGGGTCGGTTGGACCCGGGCCAAGGTTAAAACCCAGGCGCTTCGCGCCCGCCGAAAAATGAAGGAAATTGCCGAAAGAGAACATCTTTTGGAGAAACTGGGATGGACGCTTTAGAGGGTCTGGCAAAATTAGCTCGCAAAGCCCGTGAGGAACCGACGCCGGTATTCGGCGTGGCGGAGGCCGTGCGGCTTCGCATCCTGTCCGAGAGTCCCCAGTCGGTCACCTTGATCCCGCTGGGCCTGTTCGGCGGCCTGTCCGCCCTGGCGGCCTCGGTGACCTTGGCGCTGGCCGTCCAATTCTGGCAGTACATGAGCAGTCCCGTCATGGAGCTGGTGGCGCCTCTGCCGGAGATTCGGTTATGGTAGGCGAAGGAAAGCCGGAACATCCTCTGCACCCCCGGCGGCCGTTCAACCGCCGCCAATTGCTGATGCAGGCTGTGGTTGCCGTCGTCATTCTCGTCTCCGGCATCGGCATCGGTGCCGGCGGCACCATCCTGGCGCTCAAGAATCGACTCGTGCCACGGCTCCGGTTGCCGCCTCCCAGCCCCCCCGGTATGGAGCCCAACGTCCTCGTGGAGCGATGGAAAGGCGAATACGGTCTGTCCGATAAGCAGGCCCAACAGGCGAAAGACACACTCACCAAGCAATTTGCGGCGACCCGGGAGCTCTGGCAGAAGTTCACACAGGCGGAACAGTCCGAACGCGAGAAATTCGCCACAGCTATTAAGAAGATCCTCACCCCCGAGCAGTTCACAAAATGGGACGAGGATCTCAAGAAGCGATTGGAGCATTTTCGAGGTATGCGGCCCTTCGATGGTCGCGGGGCCGGGCGAGGAGGACCGCGCGGCGAAAGAGGCCCCGGCCGGTCCATGGACCCCGAGGGTCGCCGTGGGAACTGGCCGCCTCGACCGCCTATGGATTCCGATGGTCACCGCAGGGGAGATCGGCCGCCTGATCGACCCATCGAGCTCAACAGTCGTCCCGGCGAGGCGAACGCACCCAAGTGAGGTTCCTCCAACATCCGTCACAATGATCTCGGTTCGACCCATGACGGTTGCCGACATCCCGCTGGGGCTGAAGCTGGCCCGGCAGGCGGGGTGGAACCAGATGGAATCGGACTGGCGGCGATTCCTGAGTATGCAGCCGGAGGGGTGCTTTGTCGGCGAACTGAACGGCGTATCGGTCGCTACAACCGCCGCATTCATTTTCGGCCCCGTGGCCTGGATCGCGATGGTCCTGGTGGACATCGACTCCCGCCGCAAAGGCATCGCGACGACACTGCTGAAGCACGCCCTCGATTTCCTGGACAAGCAAGGTGTGAAGACCGTCCGCCTGGACGCCACAGCGGCCGGCCAGCCCGTCTATGAGAAACTGGGCTTTGTGCCGGAATACCCGTTAGCCCGCTATCAGGGAAGCCCACCGATTTCGGATTGCGGACTTCGGATTGCGGATTCGACGCGTGACGCTAATCCGCAATCCGCAATCATCAATCCGCAATTGAAAGAGGTCGCCACCTTCGACCACTGGATGACCGGCACACCTCGCGAGAAGATGCTCATCCGACTGTTTGAGGAATCGCCGGAGATCACGCGTACAATGCACCGAGATGGCCAACTGGAGGGCTACATTACCGGCCGTCGCGGCGCCAACGCAACCCTGATCGGCCCCTGTATCGCAACCGCCTACGCCGGTCCCACTTTGCTCGGCGAAGCTCTGAGCCGCTGTAGCGGCCAACCCGTGTTCATCGACATTCCGCAAGACAACGCCCCCGCAATAGAAATCGCCGAGAAGAACGGCCTGAGCGTCCAACGCCATTTCATGCGAATGTGCCGGGGCGAGCGAATCGCAGACCATGTGGAAGCGATTTGGGCCAGCTCCGGCCCGGAAAAGGGCTGACACGCGTGGCGAGCGCGTCCCGCCCTTGCGTCGCGAGGCCATCATGGCCTCGCCTTGCCAAGCCACGACGTATCCCTCATGTCCGAAGTGCAAGGGCAGGATACTCTCGCCACGATGCCCATGCTACGAAAGCTCATAGAACCTGACGGCATTGTCGTGGAAGAGCTTCCGCTGGTCCCTTTCGGGCTGGTCGGCGACCACACTCTTCAAGAGACTGATCCAGTCGCGCAGAGACATCCCCCGAAGGCACACGGGCCAATCACCGGCGAAGACCACCCGATCCGGTCCGAACGCATCGAGACAGTGGTTGATGATCGGGGCCAAGTCCTCAGCCGTCAGCGGAGTCCCCGGGACTCGGGACACGATCCCCGAGATCTTGCAGATGATGTTGCCCTTCGCAGCCAGTTTGGCTATGTCCTGTTTCCACTGCTCGGATGAGTGCTGAGCCGGCCGGGGCACGCCGCGACCGGGCGGGAAGAACGCGACAGGATCGGCATTCCCGCAGTGGTCGAGGACGAACCGGGTGTCGGGACACTGATCTACCAATTGCGCCGCCTCCGCCAGGGATTGTGGAGACACATTCAGGTCAAAACGCATCCCGAGGTCGCTCAGAAGGTGCAAATTCCGGATCACCTGCTTGTCATTCATTTCCTTGGCGGAGGAGAAGCTGCCTCGTACGCCTTTGATGTAGGGACTGCCCTTGAACCGGGTGATGTATTGCGCAAAACCATCTTCTGCAGGCGAACCGGCAATCACGGCAGCGTGCGTCACGCCATCCGGCTGCTTGCACAACTCAATCACGTACTGGGCCTCCTGAAGCCGCTGTTCCGCCGGGACGGCCACTTCCATATAAACCGCCTTCACCACGTTAAGCCCCTGGGTCGCCTCGATGTAGTCCTTGGTGGTAAAGCTTCGATCCAAGGGTGGCGACAACCACGTCAACTTGAACTTGCTCAAATCCCACAGGTGCTGATGTGTATCAACGATCGGCACAACCGTGTCGCTCTGCGATCCCCAGCAGGCGGTGCACAATGGCGACATCAGTCCCGTAGCAACGGTGACTTGGGACGTTCGCTTTAGGAAACTGCGGCGGTTCATAGTCATTGTCGGTTCTCCTGGCAAACATCATCGGCAACATGCTACCCTCTGAGGCTTGTGGAAGCCATACCTGGCAATCTCGGCAGTTCCGTGCAATTTGACAGCCCCTGTGAGCGTCGGTATAGTACCAGGACAGATAGGCCTGGAGCGGCCGTCGAACGTCAATTCTGAAAGGGGATACGATGAAGAGGGTAATTGTCAAGACCTGCCCCAAGACCGGAAAGCAATTCCAGGTTGTCCAGCGAAATTGGCCCACCCTGCTGCTGCCCATCACGGGCCTGTTCGCGCTGGTCTGGTTCCTGGTGAGGGTTATCCCGAAGCCCAGCCGGGCGACGTATCCCTGCCAACGGATGGCGGTACCGTTGGCAAGCGCCTTTGTCGTGTGGATCATGGGCCTAGTTGGCTCGACAATTGCCTATCGCAGGGCCAAATTCATGTTGGACCGGTCGCGATACATGCTGGCCGCGATTTGTGCAGTCGCTGCCGTCGCGATCGTCTGGACCGCGATCAGCGCCACCGAGAACAACCCGGTTGCGGCGGCCTTTGCACCCAGCGAGCCGGCGAACAGCCCGATGGGCGTGGCCAAGGGGATCAATCCCGGCCGGGTCGTATGGGTCCATGACGCCAATGCCACCAGTTGGGACGGCTCGACCGGCAACTGGTGGGACGACAAGAATACCGATCCGAAGATCGTCGATGCGATGGTGTCGTCGGCCCTCAAGGGCTTGGCCGGCAAATCGAGCGATTCCCAGGCTTGGGACGCCCTGTTCCGGTATTTCAACAAGACCAAGGGCCTCGGCGACGCCGGATACCAGAAACCGGAGAAGATCGTGGTCAAGCTCAACATGAACCAGGAACGCGGAAGCGACTGGAAACCGGATGCCGGCATGCCCAGTCCGCAAGTCGTGTACGCCCTGGTGCACCAGCTCATCAAGGTCGCGGGCGTGCCCGGCTCGGCGATCACGATCTATGACGCCTCGCGCTACGTCGGCGACCCCATCTACAAGAGGATCAGAGGCAATGCCGATCCCGATTTCCAGGCCGTGGCGTTCGTGGTGGCGCCCAAGAACGCCAAGGACGGCCGGATCGCCGCCGTGCCCGACACCGCCAGCCCGCTCAAGACCAAGGCTGGCACCGCCTATCTGCCGACGTGTGTCACCGAAGCCAAATACATGATCAACCTGGCCCTGCTCAGGGCCCACACTCTCTGCGGCGTCACTCTTTGTGCCAAGAACCACTTCGGCACGACCTACTTCGAAAAAGGCGGTTGGACGCCCCAACCGTTGCACGATACGAGCAGCCGCAAGAACCCGATGGGCTCTTACAACTGCTTAGTCGATCTGAACGGCCACAAGCAAACCGGCGGCAAGACGCTCCTGTACATGATCGACGGACTGTACCCCGCCAAGAACCAGACCGCCCCCGTGATCCGGTTTGCCTCCTTCGGCAACGATTGGTTCTCCAGTATCCTGGCCTCGCAGGACCTGGTGGCCATCGACTCGGTGGGCTTGGACTTCCTGCGCAGCGAGCAGGCGGTCAATCCCGTCATGGTGGACGTGGTGGGCAACCCCGACAACTACCTGCACGAGGCGGCCTTGGCCAACAAGCCCCCTTCCGGCACGGCCTACGACCCCGAAGGTGACGGGACGACCCTCGAAAGCCTGGGTGTCCACGAGCATTGGAACAACGCCAAGGACAGAAAGTACTCCCGCAACCTGGGAACAGGCAACGGAATCGAACTGGTACAGGCTCATTAGAAGTAGTGGACCGCTGATGCTCCGGAAAACGACGTTCATCATCATCGCGTTGGTGCTTCATGCACATGCCGGCTTCTGTGGCCAAACGCCCGCGCCGACGGCGGCTGGGAGTTTCCGCGTCGATCTGCCGGCGCATCGCTTCGCCAACGACCTGCGTCCGGCTTCGCCTTTCGGGATCAACACGGTTTTGCGGCCCGGCGCGGCGGACTTGGAGGCTCGGCTCCGCTTGATGCAGGAGGCAGGAATCAAGTGGGGCCGGCAGGACTTCACATGGCGGCAGATTGAGCGGGAGCCGGGGGTCTACGACTGGAGGGCCTACGATGAATTGGTGGAGGCGTGCCAAGCCCACGGGCTGATTCTGTTCGGCAACTTGGCTTACGCCCCCTCCTTTCACGATCCCCTCACGCCGGAGGGCGTTGAGGCATACTGTGCCTTCGCCCAGGCGGCAGGGAAGCGGTACAAGGGCAAGATCGATTATTGGCAGATCTGGAACGAACCCAACGGCGGTTTCTGGAAAGGCACGCCTCAGCAGTATGCACTTCTGCTCGCCGCTGCCGGCGTAGCGATCCATGCGGCCAATCCCGACGCCAAGGTCCTCGGCCTGAACATGGCCTTCTGTGACGTTCGGTGGGCAGAGACCATCCTGAAGGCCGTGCCATACGACTGCTTCGACATCGCCTGTTTTCACCCCTACCGGCCGCCCTCCGCGCCGGAAGAGCCTTTCGACTGGTGGGAGCTGGATCAATATGTCAAGAGCTGGCACAAGCAGGACCTCAACACCGAGTACCCGCTCATTCGCATGACCTTCCTGGAGCAGACCCAAGAGTTGGTCAAGGTCATGAGCCAGTTCGGCAAGCCCAAGCCCCTCTGGATCACCGAAATCTGCTGGAACACGCACATCCACCCCTACGGGACGTCGGAGCTGCGACAGGCCGATCTGCTGGTGCGATTCCACGTGCTGGCGCTGATGTCGGGCCAGGTTGAGAAGGTGTTCTGGTGGACGCTGAAGGATGGTGGCGACCGGCAGTTCGACCAGGCGGACATGGTCGGCCTGGTTCGCACCGACCTGTCACCCAAGTACGCTTACTGGGCCTTCGCGTGGATGACCCGGATGCTCGAAGGCAAGACCGTACAGCGCAGCGACTGCTCCGGCCCGGATACCTACGCCGTGGTCTTCGGCGAAGACGGTTCGGACGACGAAACGATGGTCGCCTGGAGCACCAAACCCTACGCGTACATTCGCGTCAACAACCCCAAGGGCCTGACGTTCTACGACATCTTCGGGACCCACCGCTTCGTGCCGTTCGATCCGGTGCGGACCAAGAACCTCAGCGTCCCCCTGGGTGAAAGTCCGATCTATCTCGTCGGTCCCAAAAGACTCAAAGCCGAGCTTCGAAAAGACCCGGGTTGGTGATGACTGGACTTTTGCAAAATGGACATTGGGCCCATATTCTTCAAGGAAATCTGTTTCTTGATTTCCTTGAAGAATTGGGCTGACTTGTGCTCTGGCCATTGGTTACTGTTTGGGAAGGAAAAACCAAGAAACAGGTTCTTCCTTCCCAAAGTAGGCCCAATGTCCATTTTGCAGAAGTCCAGCAATGACAGAGAAAGGCCGGGACCCATCTATGGCAGAGAAAGCAACGAACGCATCATTGCCCGTCGGCAAGATCGGCCACGTTAAGATCAGCCGCCTGATTTGTGGCGGCAATCTCATTATCGGCAGCGCCCATGACCGCGACCTGATCTACATCGCGGCCCTGATGCGAGCCTACTTCACCGATCCCAAGATCATCCAGACGTGGCAATTGTGCGAGGAGTGCGGCATCAACACCATGATCGGCCCCGTCAATAGCCCCTACGCCTACGGCGAAGACCCGACCCTGCGCGTCTTGAAACGCTACCGCGATGAGTTCGGCGGCCGGATTCAGTGGATTGCCCAGACCTATCCCAAGAGCGACGACCTCACCGGCTCGATCCAGAAGGCGATCGACAACGGCGCCGTCGGGGCCTTCATTCACGGCGGCATCGCCGACAACTGGGTCCGGCTTAATCGCATCGATCTGCTGGCCAAGGCCATCGAGTTCGCCAGGAAGAACGGCCTGATCGCCGGCACCGCCTGCCACAACCTCGAAGTCCCGGTCGCCCTGGAGA
Source organism: Phycisphaerae bacterium (assembly GCA_026386805.1). GTDB lineage: Bacteria > Planctomycetota > Phycisphaerae > Sedimentisphaerales > Anaerobacaceae > PLanc-01. The sequence continues at coordinate 37,295 of JAPLMX010000008.1, forward strand.
AGGCGGGCGTGGACCTGGATTTCTACATGAAGACCTTCCACAGCGACAACTACTGGTCCGCCACGCCCAAGGCCCAGCGCCCCGCCCAGGGCCTGCCTCCCCACGACAACATGTGGTGCACCCAGCCCGAAGAAACGGCCCAATTCATGGCGGCCGTGAAGAAGCCGTGGATCGCCTTCAAGGTCCTGGCCGCCGGGGCCATCCACCCGCGGGACGGATTCCGGTTCGCCTTCGAGAACGGGGCCGACTTCCTCAACGTGGGCATGTTCGACTTTCAAATCCGTGAGGACGCGATCCTCGCTCAGCAAATCATTGCGGAGATCATCAAGAGCGGCCGCCCAAGGCCCTGGATGGGATAGCATGCTGATCGGCCGTGCACAAAATGAGGGTTTTTTGTGCAGCAATGAGGTTGCGAGCGGAACGTCTTGCGACGATAATGAACGATAATGAGGAATGGTGTATGAAAAGCTCGGCTGTTCTTGTTTGTGGCGCATGTAGAACCTGGCAGTTGAAGGGTGGACAGATGAAAATGAAAGCGTTTACCTTGATCGAGCTGCTGGTAGTGATCGCGATCATCTCGATTCTCTTCGCGATTATCGTGCCCGCGCTCAATCTGGCCAAGAAACATGCGGGGACGACCGTCTGCCTGAGCAACACCAAGAACCTGTCCCTGGGCTGGTACATGTATGCCGGTGACAACGACAACCAGATCATGAGCGCCGACGACGCGGGCACGGAGCGCAGCGGCAAGTTCGTCGGGTGGTGCGGCGTGCCCCGCGATGCCAAGGGTACGGCGATGAGCAACACTCAGACCGATCCTCCCGTGCTCGACGAGGACGAGATCCGGGGCATCGAACAGGGACTTCTGTATCCGTATATCAAGGCGCCGAAGGCCTACCATTGCCCCGCCGATAACGTCCGCACGAGCATCTACGACCAGACCAAGATCTTCGTCAGCTATTCGGTTCCCATGTGCTTGTACGGATACCCGGGCGACAGCGGCAACACGAAGCAGATCCGGCGGCTTACGGAGATCACCCAGCAATCGACCCGCTACAACTTCGTGGAAGCGGGCGAGCCGCGCAACTGGAACGCCAGCCATCATTTCGTCATGGGGGCCCCGGAAATTACGAATCTGGCCACGTGGCAATGGTGGGGACCGATCGCGATCAACCACGGCGACAGCAGCGTCCTGGGCTTTTGCGACGGTCATTCAGAGGTGCGGAAGTGGCGGGATCGCTACACGATCGAGCGGGTGGACAGGATTCTCAAACAGGGAGTCTCGACGTATGGCATGGATCCTCCCCCGTCCGACCAGACGCTGGACATCGACTACATGGCCGCCGGCTGGGCCTACCGCTACAACATCAAGTAGAGACCACGCCGGCTTGGACGCGCGGTAAGAAGCTCGCTTTTGTGCGCCCATATTGACTCCGGGGGCAATCTCCGCTATCATGGAGGATGTTCACTGGGTGCATGAGAAGGTCTCGCGACCGAGCGGGGCCGGCCCGGTGACCCAGGACTTCACCCTTTCGGAGGACGTGGTTGAGAATGGCGATTGCCGTCGTTGCACTGCTGCGGGTCTCACTGCTGGTCTCCCTCCTTGCAGGCGCGGCCCCGGAGGAGTTGTCGGCACAGACAGAACCAAATCTGCCCATCAATGCCAACGTGCCCAGCCTCCATCTGATCGTTCGGGATAGTTACTTGCCCAGCGTTCCCGTCCTGGTCCGAGTCGAGATCACAAGACCCGACGGCACTGTGGATCGAGACGTCTGGGACGCCAACGCCGTGCTCTCGGTGTCCGGGAATCCGGCCGTAGGTCTCTCCACCAATCGGGTGGCCCTGTACAACGGCCTCGGTAGCGCCCTCGTGACCTTTACGGGCAGGGGCGATTTCAACTTGACGGCGAGCGTCAATGGCATGGGACAGACCGCCACACTCACAGACTGGACCGGTCTGCCTGTCCACGCCGTCTCAGGAACCCTCAGGCAATCGCAAACGTGGACCGGCGTGCATCACGTCACTGGCGGCGATCTCATGATTCCCGCGGGCGTCACGCTGACGCTCGCCCCCGGCACACTCGTCCTGCTCGACGGCGTCGCTTCCGGGAGCAGCGGCACGGACATCGACGTCCAGGGCAGCCTCCAATCGCTCGGCACGGCGGCCTCGCCCATCACCTTCACGGCCTACACCGCCGGCCGCAACTGGGGCGAGCTGCACTTCGCCGGGGCCAAGCCCTCCCTGTTCTGCTACACGGAAATCATGCGGGCCGGACGATCTCCTGGGGCCGGCCATACCGGCACCGGCCCGGCGATTCGGGCCTCGAATTCCGCCCTCACATTCGATCATGCCTCGCTGACCGACAGCGCCGGCAAGACCATGCAAGCCGAATCGGGGACGGAGCTGACCTTCACGGGCACGCTGTTTACCCGTTCGGTCATGGGGCCGGAGATCTCGGGCACATCGTTGGTCTTCGACAACGGTTGGATCATCGACATGCGCAACAAGGACGACGCCGACGGGATCTACATCCACGACCAGGGCCCCAACCGGGCGTGCACCCTCACCGCCAGCGTGGTCGCCGGCATGGACGACGACGGAATCGACACCCTCGGCTCGGATATCGTCGTCGAAGACTGCATCGTCCGAGGCTGCAAGGACAAGGCGGTCAGCATCTACGGCGGCGAAACGACGCTCCTGCGCTGCCTGCTCGTCGGTAACAACCTGGCGCCCGAGGACCCGACCATCGCGACTGTCGCCGCGAAGGCTTTTGAAGGCTCGACGGCCGTCGTCAACCTCGATCATACGACGCTGGTCGCCACCCGGGCGCAGGGCCACGCCGACGCCGGGATCCAGTCGAACAATAAGTATGGCGTGAAGACGGGGACGATCATCTACAATGTGACCAACTCGATTGTGGATGCGACGGAACCGGTCAGCGTCCAGGCCCCTTACTTGAAATCCGACATCCACATCAGCTACTCCAATCTCGTCGGCACGGCATGGCCGGGGATCGGCAATCTCAGTGCCGATCCGCAGTTTGTCGACGCCCCGCACAACGACTACCGTCTTGACGACACCTCCCCCTGCCTGGGCAAGGCCAGCCCGGACAGTCTCCTGAGGGACCTGGGCTACTATCAATCCGCCCCCTGGTAGGGTGTGCCGTGCACACCGTTCCCATCTCTCGCAATAACGGGTCTTGATCCTCCTCAAAGAAGGTGTGCATGGCACACCCTACGCCGTCCGGCTTTTCAACGATGTGGCAAGCATTCGTGCGGCCAAGCCGAATAGGTAGCTGAGCGTCATCGTAGTCGCCGTGCCAATAACGATCAGCCAGGTCCAGCCGAGGTGCAGCGTTTCCTGTTGGATTAGGACGAGCAGAACAGTGCAGATCGCGGTGCTGAGCAGCATGGCCGGGATATTTTCGAGATTCGCCTTGTGCCGCGTGAGCAGACCCAGGAGAAAGACGCCGAGCATGGGCCCGCCCGTCAGAGAGAGAATCTGGAAGGCAAACCAGAGGATGTTCTGGACGGGGGCGCAGACCGCCGCGACGCCAGCCAACAAGAGGCCAAAGCCCGCGACACCCACGCGAGACACCAGCAGATAGTGCCGCTCGGTGGCATGCTTTCGGATCAGCGGGCGGTAGATGTCGCTGACGAACGATGCCGTCAACGAGCTCAACGGCGAGTCGATGCTCGCCATGACAATCGCGCCGAGGATAAGCCCTTTGAAGCCGGCGGGCAGAATCGTTCGCGCAAAATGCGGGAGGATTTCCTTAAGGTCTTGCGGCAGCGGCAGAGCGGGATTTTGCGCGTAGAAGACGTAGAGAAGGGTTCCGACAAGCAGGTAGAGCCAATAAACGGGCAGGACCATGATGATCGTCGCCACGATGGTTTTCTGGCTGCTTTTTCGCGTCTCGACGGTGAGGAGCCGCTGCATCATCTCCTGGTCGGCGCCGAAGGAGACCAGGCCGGTGAAGAGCCCGCCGGCGGCCCCCGCCCAGAACGTGCTGGCATCGTGGAGGTCCAGCCGGAAGTTGAACGTGCTCAGTCGGCCGGCCTCGCGGGCCGTCTGCATCGCCGTGGCCATGCCACCATCGATGTGGTGAAACAGGTAGCCGACCACCAGCACACCGGCAACGACAAAGAAGATAGCTTCATAGGCACCGGCCCAGACGACCGCCTTGATGCCGCCGAAGGCAATGAAAAGGATGCTGACCACGGTGAACAGGGCAATCGCCGCGGCCAGGGGCCAGTCCATGATCTTTCCGACCGCCATGCAGGTTGCGTAGAGCCGCACGCCGGAAGCCAGCAGACGCGTGACCAGGAAGTAGATCGAGCCCGTGTATTGGGTGGCCGGCCCGAAGCGATGACCCAGGAACTCGTAGATGCTTGTGCACCGGTATTTGTAGAACGCCGGGATGAAAAGAAATGCGACAACCAATCGAGCGAGAGCTAAGCCGATGATGAACTGAATCCACCGCCAGTTCCCGGTGAACGCCGTGTGCGGCATGCCCACGATGGTCAGGGCGCTGACCTCCGTGGCGACAAACGACAGGCACGCGACGACAGGGGGCACGCGTCGGCCGCCCAGGAAGAAATCCTGCGTGTCCTTCTCCTCGCGCCCGAAGACATAGGAGATCACAAAAAGCAGGAGCACCGCCCCGGCCACGATGAGTCCGTCGAGCCCGCTGAGCGATCCGGCGAGTTGGTGGGAGATTGCCTCTTCGATGATCCTTCGTCCTTCATTTGTCATCCTGAGCGACCGCGAAGGATCTGGGCAACGGAGGGGAGGTTGCCACCGCACAGGTACAGACCTCTCGTCCGCAGGCCAGATGCTTCACTTCGTTCAGCATGACAGTATGCGGCTACTCTGTTTTCTCAATCGCTTTGCGCAGGAACTGGTCACATTCGTCAAGGATCCGCAGCGCGCCGGCCGGATCGACCTTGCGAAAGTGCATCACGATGGCCGCTTTGAGCTTTCCGTCGGCTCGCCGAAGCAGAACCTGGGCTTGGCGGCGCGACAGGTGCGTCAGGTCCATCACGATCCGCACGGAGCGGTCGCGCAGCTTGTTGTTCACGGCCCGCAGATCGACCATGAGGTTGCCGTGGACCTTGCCGAGCTTGATCATGGCGGTGGTCGTCAGCATGTTGAGCACGAGCTTGGTGGCCGTGCCCGCCTTCATCCGCGTCGAGCCGGTGATGACTTCGGGACCAACGACCGGATTGATGATGATGTCGGCCGGGAGGGATTCCACCGCCTCCGGCGCGCACGTGACGAAAATGGTCGCCGCCCCGATCTGCCCCGCTCGTTGAAGAGCACCGCGCACGAACGGCGTCATCCCGCAAGCGGCCAGTCCCACCACCACGTCCTTGGGACCCACGCGCCTCTTGTCGACAGCCTTGGCGCCGTCGTCGGCGTGGTCCTCCGCGCCTTCGATGGAGCGAACCAAGGCCCGCCGGCCGCCGGCGATGATCCCCTGGACCAAAGCAGGCTTGACACCGAACGTCGGCGGACACTCCGAGGCGTCGAGGACGCCCAGCCGGCCGCTGGTGCCCGCGCCGACGTAGAAGAGCCGGCCGCCCTCGCGGAAGCAGTCCACGATCAGGTCAATCGCGGCGGCGATGCTCGCGCGCTGCGAGCCGACCGCTTGCGGGACCATCCGATCCTCGGAATTGATCAGATCGACGATCTCCAGTGTGGACAGCGTGTCGATGTGGGCGCTTCTCGGATTGCGTTTCTCAGTGGTCGGCAGGCACTTTCGCGTTGTCATGTGGTAGGCCGAATGTCCATTTTGCAGAACTCCACCCGTCAGCACCCCGGCACGATCTTTCCCATAACGACCGGCTCGCTCGCGCCCGTGGCGGCGGGGATATTGTTGGCGAGCCCCTGGATCGCCGCATACGCCAGAATGGCGAACGAGACGGCCTCCTTGGCATCGACGCTGATCCCGAATTCGTCCGTCGAGCGGATTGTAACGCCGTCGAGCCGCTGCCGCAACATGCGCACGAGCGTCGCATTATGCGAGCCCCCGCCGCAGAGAATCATCTCCTCCGGCAGTCGCGGCAGAAACTTGCGATACGCCAGGGCGATGCTCGACGCGGTCAGCGCGGTAGCCGTGGCGAGCATATCCTCCGGCAGCAACCCATCTCGGCGCGCCTTGTCGTAGAGCCATTCGCAGTATTGCTGTCCGAATTGCTCCCGGCCGGTGGACTTGGGCGGCCGGCGCCGGAAGAACGGATGCCGCAACATCTCTTTCAATAGCTCGTCATGCACCGCGCCCCTGGCCGCCATCGCCCCGCCGCGATCGTACTGGCGCTGCCCTTTCGTGACCAGGCGCATCATGCCATCGATGACCATATTGCCCGGCCCCGTGTCGAACGCCAGGACGTCCGTGTTCGGAGCGTGTCGCGGGCTTCCAGCCCGCGATCCGAGGGCGGGACGCCCTCGACACGAATGACGGTCTGCGGGCAGGAAGGTCACATTGGCGATGCCGCCGATGTTCTGCACGGTCCGGCACAGTCGCTCGTCGCGAAAGAGCACGCCATCGGCATAAGGCACCAGCGGCGCCCCCTCGCCGCCGGCGGCCATGTCGCGGGGGCGAAAATCCGCCACGGTCGTGATCCCGGTGCGCTGGGCGATCCGCGCAGGCTCGCCGATCTGGAGCGTGGAGCCGACCGCCCGCCCACCATAGCGACCGCCCTTCGGATTATGGTAGATCGTCTGCCCATGCGAGCCGATGAGATCGATGGAGCGAAGCGAAATCCCGCTTCGGTCACAGAGCCGGATCATGGCGTCAGCAAAGACCTCGCCCAGAACGTGATTGTAGTGGCAGATCTGGTCCAGTCTCGCTGTCTCCGGCCGGCAAAGACTGAGGATCTCTTTCCGCAAGGCCGAAGAGTACGGAAACGTATCAAACGCCAGCACGCGGACTCCGCGACTGCCGATATCCACGATAGCGACATCAACACCATCAGCCGAGGTGCCGGACATAAGCCCTGCCACACGCAGGCTGTCTTTCGACGCGAGTTCGGTAATTACGCTGCTCATCGGCCCAACAACCCAGGACTCCATCCCCTAAGGCCAGGACACAATCGGTCACCTTGAGCCCAGGATTATAACGCACATGGGGCGAGACGGGTGTTTCAATTGTGGATTCGAGAAAATGTCAGGGCGAAAGCCTCATTTCCGTCTCAAAAACACGTTTTCTTGCCGGAGGAGAAGAAAATCTGAGATTTTTCCGTTGACATGTAATTACGCATGTAATATTTTACAGAAAATTACATCTGTAATATTGTGGAGGTCGTCGCATGAAGAACCTGCCAAGAATCTCGGAGGCTGAATGGGTCGTGATGCAGGTTCTGTGGTCCCAAGGCGCCCTGACGGCTAACAAAATCGTCGCAGAGCTTGAGGGCAAAGTGCAATGGAACCCACGGACCATCCGAACCCTCATCAACCGGCTGCTCAACAAGCGAGCCATCCGTTTTGACAAAGAGGGCCGGGAGTACAGGTACTTCCCAGCGGTCAGCGAGGAGCAGTGCACCCGGTATGAGAGACTGTCGTTCCTCGGGCGAGTATACCAGGGGGCCACGAAGCCCATGATCGCGGCGTTCCTGGAAGACGCAAGGCTCTCGAAGAAAGACATCGCGGAACTCAAGGCCATCCTGGAGGAGAAAGGCAAGGGCGAGTAATGGGAACCCTTGGCGTACAGATGCAGCCGTTTTTCCAGTGGCTTGTGCGCAACAGCGTCCAGGCCAGCCTGATCGTCTGCCTGATCCTTCTCCTTCAGGCGGTATTCCGCCATAAACTCGGCGTCCGATGGCATCATGCCCTCTGGTTGATTCTCGTGGTTCGCATGGTGCTGCCGTGGACTCCACAGAGCGTTTTGAGCATCTTCAATGTCGTCCCATGGTGGGACCAGCCGCACGAGAGTCATTCCAGCCTGATAGAGCCGTCCGACCGGCCGCCTGCAACCAGCAGCACTGGGGCGGTTACGAACCGACCTCCCGGATCGGGCGCGGCGACAAATTCAGATGGGCAACCCAAGAGCATGGATCGCGTGCCACGGGGGTCGCCGAATTTAGATGGGGCAGCACTACATCCTGCCCGCCGGGCGAGGGACGTCCTGCCCTTTGTCTGGCTGCTGGGAGCGCTGGCATTGGGCGCGTATGTCGTGGGGAGCAACGTGAAGCTCTGGCGGGGGACCAGCATCGAGCATCCCTCGACAGATAGGGACGTGCTTGAGCTGCTTGAGGAATGCAGAGCGAGGATGGGGCTTCGGACTATCGTGGCTCTCGTCGCATCCGAGAAGGTCAGTACACCGGTGTTGCTCGGCTTCATCCGGCCTCGGCTCCTGATACCCAGGGATATCGCAAAGCAGCTCAGTCATGAAGAGTTGCGTTATGTCTTCCTGCACGAGCTGGCTCATGTGAAGCGGCATGACATCGCCCTGGCGTGGCTGACGGCCCTCCTGCAGGTTCTGCACTGGTTCAATCCGCTGGTCTGGCTGGCCTTTCATCGCATGCGCTGCGACCGGGAACTGGCCTGCGATGCGTTGGTGCTGACCCGCACGCACGGCGAGGGCACGAAAGACTACGGCCGGGCCATTGTGAGCCTCTTGGAGCGTTTCTCGTTCCCTCCACCCTTGCCGGGACTGGCCGGAATTCTCGAAAACAAATCCCAATTGAAAAGGAGAATGACCATGATTACACGATTCAAGAACAACTCGTATCGCTGGTCGCCGGCGGCGGTCGCCCTGATGATCGCGCTGGCTTGTGTTTCTCTGCCCGACGCCAGATCGGGAAAGGCCGCGGAGCCGTCCGTGGCGAAGCCAACGGGTGCATCCATGTCCGGCGAACAACCAGCGGCACCTCTCGCAGGGGAGAGTAACGCATTCGTTGACCCGGAAACCGGGATCCGATTCACGAAGTTCAAAACCATCTCGGGCCCCAGCGACGTGATCCAATGCAGCCCCGGTCTTAACCTTTCGCCAAACGGGAAGTTCCTCTTACAGGGCGTGCGCGTTGTCCCCCTCGATGGCAGCACGCCTTTCGATCTGGTGAACACGCCCAACGCTTTCCTTGGTTCCTGGTCGCCCGATGGGAGGAAGGTGGTCTTCTTTTCTGATGCGTTGGCCTCGTGGTTGATTGAAGTCGACCCGGAAACCGGGCGGCCAATGGGTCTGGCAAGAAAACTCTCGGAGGGGGAATACCTGAATCAGGGCGCGGTTCGCTGGTCGTCTGATTCCAAGAGGATCGTTTTCATGCGGAGGGACAGTCAAGTCCGTGAAAAACTATGGACCCTCTCTATCGAGAGTGGCGAGCTATCGCAAGTGACGGACCCATTTAGCCTTGGCATCGTCTCACCCGATGGAAGGACGGTTGCCTGCTCAGATAGCCAAGGTGTTGTGAATCGAAGCCCTGTTCTTGTGAAACCAGTGGCCGGTGGAGAGGCACGGAAGATCTATGACGACTGGGGATATCCCCTCGTCTGGTCGGCCGATAGCGACTGGCTCGTATACAAGCCAACGATCGGTGGCGGATGGAAGGATGAGATTCGGTTCATCCACGTAGCGGATGGACGCGAGGTAGTGGTCGACACACCCGGTTACTTGATTCGACAGTCTCCGCACGCGAGAAAGCTGCTCTTCTACCATGGCTCCTACGACTGGCGGCAAGTGCTGAAGGTGACTCCCGTGGCTGGCGGCCCACCCGCTGAATTGGGATGGTCCAGCATAAGGCTCTCGCAGAATTGGGCCCCCGGGTTTCAGTCTTGGACGCCGGACGCCCGAAAGATCCTCGTGGAGGGAGGGCCAACCGGTGGAGAATGGGGTCTCTGGGCTCTCCCATTGACCGCCAAGGATCCTCTGCCACTACATATCGACACTCCTTTGTGGCGGCAGGCACATCTTAAGTTGCTCTCTCCCGACGGTAGCAGACTCCTGCTGGCTGTATGGAAAGAAAACGAAAACCTCTTCGACCTTTGGGTGGTGCCAGTATCTCTGACGCAAATGCAGTCCACCGGTCCGGCGATCAAGGTCTTTGGCGACGGGATGCTTCTGGCTCGCAACGAATTATTATATACCAATGTCTGGTCGCCGGACGGCAAGAAGATTGCCTTCAGCCAGAAGGGGGATATCTGGGTTGCCTTGGCGGACAGCGAGAATCCCATTCAACTTACCAAGACCTCCGAACGGGATCTTTGGCCCGAGTGGTCGCCAGATGGTACAATGATTGCCTTCAGTTCCATACAGTCACCGGGCAATGCACTGATCCGCGTTGTGCCGGCCTCGGGTGGGGAGGCAAGGGTAGTCGCAGATGTTCATTTGGATGATCGTTTCCGCTTTTATTCACGAATTCACACGTGGTCCCCAGACGGCAAAGAGCTGACGGTTGCCTCTGAAGGGATGATCTCCAATTTCCCGATCTCAGGTGGCGATGCCAGGACTGTGGTGCGTCTAACGGATACCAGGATTGATGGCGTAACCTGGCCCAGATGGTCGCCAGACGGTCGTCTCCTCGCGTTTCAAGGTGGAATTGATCAGAACCTTTACGTCTATCGGCCGGATAATGGCAAACCACAGCCGCTGAGCAGCGGCGAAATCGACCTCCTGGCCTGGTGTTGGTCGCCCGATAGCAAATGGATTTCCTTCTTCTCTACGGAGACCGTCAAGACCCGACCCGAGGGTGTCCTGTGGGAAATGGACATTGAGGAGGCCCTGGCCAAGCTGGCGAAGTAGGGGATGGGCACCGCGATCAGTAGTCCTTGAACCGCCGCATCCAGGTGGGCCACTGCTCGGCCTGGGCGCCGCCGGCCAGAGTATACGGGCCGTTGGCGTTGAATTTGGGATGCCAGTTCAAGGTCCACAGCTCCTTGACGCCGATTTTGCGGATGGACCAGTCCATGAAGACGGCGTTGATGAAGCCATTGTGGCGGGGAACGCAGAACTCCCTCATGCTTTCGCCGGTGATATTGGGGGTCTTGGCCGCGTCGTCTTCCGTCGGGGGCGGAGAGTCGTACTCGGTCGGGTAGCCGGCCCACAGCGCGGAGTCGAGCATCACCGGCACGTTGCTGCCGCTCTGGCGGTAGATGCTCGTCCAGCGCTCTTTGATCTGCTGCTGCGGGCCGATTTGCTCGCCGCCGTCGTAGGCGGGCGTATAACCGTTCAAACCGTAGCTGCCCGTGCGATAGGGATGACGGGGGCAATACCAGGCCACGAACGTGCCGCCGGCGCCGCTGGGACTGGTCTGGCGAGTCGCCATCGGGCAGAACTCCTCGAAATGGAAATTGTCGAGGTAGTAGGCAAATTGCTGCGTCCGGCACCTGTCCCAGGTATCCCGGTCACGTAGCTTGCCTTCGTTGCCCTCGGCCAGCGTCGCAAACAGCAGACCCCACTGGTGCAGGTTCGCCTGGCAGACGGCGGCCTTGCCCTGATTGCGGACACTCTGCAGCACCGGCAGCAGAATTGCCATCAGCAGGGCGATTACGGCAATGACGACGAGCAGCTCGATGAGTGTAAAGGCCTTTAGCGCCGCGCCCCCGGGCGAGTGAGAAGACCGAGATGTCCGGCCGTTATTCATCCGCTTGTTCTACCCAGACGCTTCCATTTTACCCCGCTCGACTTGGCAATGCAAGGACACCGTTGTGCCAATTTCGAGATGAGTCAAAACTGAAAGTAGACCCAGGAGCCGAGGACATTGGTGTCGTGCCAGTCATCCTCGGATTTGTCGAGCTTCCAGAGGTAAAACAGCTCTAAGCGGACTTTCTCGTGGAGCGGGAGGAAGACACCGCCGTAAAGGCGCTGTTGGTTGAAGCCCTGGCCGTCGGAGGTGACGAAGACTTCCTCCGCCACGTAGGGCAGGATCTGCAGCGGCGTGAACGTCACGGGCGAGGTGACGGTCAGCCGGTTGCGGTAACGCCAAACCTCGTCCTCATCCTGGACGATCCGGTACTCGATTCGCGACCGGTCGGTGACGCCGAAGCCGCTCACCTTGGTCTTGACGGCGGCGTCCAGCATGGGCCGGTCCTCGATCTGCCAATCGTCGTCGGCCTTCGCGTACACCCGTTTATAGCCGACGCCGACGCTGAGCCAGTCGGCCAGCCCCAGATACATGAGCCACACATCCGTTTGACTGTCCTTGAACCGGCTGACGTTGTCGGTGAAGGAAAGCCACTCCTCAAAGCGGAACTGCCACTGCTTGTCGAGCGGGACCGTCACAAACGCCTTGGGCCAGTACTCAAATTCGAAGGCCGGCAGGCGTCCCGCCCCGCAGAGTACGACTGTCGCCAGTAGAATCCAGGTTCGCCCGCACAATGCGGGCGCCGCGTCCACACCATCTTTCATGATCTGACAATCCCTGACCGATCCAACCAGTGCGGAATTGTAGGATGGGCTTTAGTTTTCGTCCGGCCACCGTGAAATCGTCCGCATGGGCTGAAGCCCATCCTACCGGCCGGCTCGTGCCCAGAGTCTACGGGATTGAGGCGGTCTTCGGCAATAAACAATGGCAGAATATCGTCTGCCCTTGTACAAATCAGGCCGGCAAAGGTAGAGCATTCTGGAGGTCATCTATGAAGTGGCAGTACGCTGCACGCATTACGTGTCTGACACTCGTGGCAATTCTTTGCGGCTGCGGTTCGCCGAGAGGCCACGGTCTTGAAGCAGGAGCCACGGTTCCGCGTGTGGCTGACTTTGGCAAAGTGGAGCTGCTGCGGGATCGCTGGGGGGTGCCGCACGCGTTCGCAGACACCGACGCCGGCGCGATGTACGGCTTGGGCTATGCCACGGCCCAGGACCGGGCCTTTCAGATGTACTACAACCTGCGGATCATTCAGGGCCGTTTGGCGGAGGTCGTCGGCGACGTCAAGGTAGGTGTCACCCGCCAGGCGCCCCAGGGACGCACCTCGGCGCTTCGCAGCGACATTCAGATGCGAACGATCGGCTACTGGCCGGCCGCACAAGAAACGGCCGGGCAGCTCGATCCCGAGGCCCGCCAACTCCTGGAAGCCTATAGCCGGGGCGTCAACGACTACATCGGCGATCATCCCAAAGAACTGCTCTATTTGTTCGAGAAGTACGATCTGAAACCGGAGCCGTGGACACCGGCGGCGTGCCTCGCCTCCTGGTGGCGGCTGGGCTTGTTCTTCGCCGGCGACGGGCTGCGGGAGATGGGGCCGTACTACGAGATCAAGGACGGCGTCCGGAAGGTCCGGCAGTTCGCCGCGACGGACACCGCCGCGAACAAGGGTCTGCACGTGCGGGACGACGCCTCCGTGATCCAGCGGGCCGATGTCAGCGATGCGTGGGTGCAGCAGGTCACGGACTATGCGACACAGCACAACCTGATGTGGAAGGTGGACGTGCCGGCGGTCGAGCGCCGGCCCGGACCGAGGTTCAGCCACGCCTGGGTCGTGGGAGGCAAGAAGACCACGACAGGCTCCACTGTGCTGGTCAGCGACCCGCAAACACCCGTTCGCAATCCGTCACTGTGGTACGAGTTCCACCTCAGCGGCAAGACGTTCAACGCCCGCGGCCTGGGCGTGGCGGGCAGCCCCAATATCCTGATCGGTTTCACACCCAACATCGCCTGGGGTCTGACCGCCCTGGGCGCCGACCAGGCGGACCTGTTCGTGCTCAAAACCGACCCGAATCGTCCCAATCAGTACCTCCTCGACGGCCAGTGGCGCGAGATGGAGGTCCGGACCGAGACCATCAAGGTCAAAGATGGGGAGCCTCGTACCCTGACCTTCCGGCGGACGCACTTTGGCCCGGTCGTGACGGCCATTGCGATGGGCGTCCGCCGAGGCGATGAGGCGGCTCTGAAGCGCGTTCCCATCTGCGAACCCCAGCGGGACACGTCCCGAGGAATGTTGGACATGATGCGCGCCCACGACGTACGCGAGTTCCAAAAAGCACTCGGAGGCTGGACCTTCCCCAGCGCCAACTGCGTCTTCGGCGACGCCCAGGGCCACATCGGGTACAAAACGGTCCTGAGCCTGCCGATCCGCTCGTCTCATTCGTTGCTCGATGGCACCGCCGCCCACGAGGGTTGGGACAGCGCCAACGACTGGCAGGGCTTCCTGCCTCATGAGCTGCTGCCCCAGGTGATCGATCCCGAGCAGGGCTGGTTGGTCAGCGCGAACCATCGCCCGATTGCCTCGTTCTACCCGATCTCGATGGGCATCTCCACCGGCAGTCTCGGCGACACGGACCGCTCCTGGCGCTTGAAGGAACGCGTCAAGGAAAAGGGCGAGGAGAAGTTCACGCCCGAAGACGTGCTCGCCATCCACTACGACACGGTCGCCTCGATCAAACGCGACCTCGTCAAGTTCGGCTACCACCTGCGCGACGTCCAGAAGTATCCGCTGGAGGAAGAGACCCTCCTGGCGCTCAAGTACCTCGAAAGCTGGCAGGCCGCCGGCTCCAAGTTGGAGATGTCGATCAAAGGCACGGAGATCCTCAACCTGATGCCCATGGCGTTCCGCCAGAACTTCGCAGCGGCGGTCACCTACGGCGGCGGCCTCTCCGGCCTGTGCAACATGCTCCAGACCCTCGACGCGCGGATCGCCGCCGACCCGAAGGCCGTGCTGACGGACGAAGAGGCGGACTACGTCAACCTCATGCTGCGGGCGGCCTGGCGCTACGGCAAGGCCAGCTACGGCGACGACCCCAACCAATGGAACGAACGTGGCAAAAAGGCCCTGCTCGGAACGAAGCTGCCGTACATGTCCACGCTGGACGGCTTCGGCACGCTGGACCCCGAAAAGGACGTCACCTGCCCCGCCCTGCGCTGCACGGACGGCGGCACGATCCTCTCCCAGATGGCCCAGTCGTATACGCAGTTCGTTCGGCTGGACGATGCGGACAAATCGATGTCGCTATCGCCCATCGGCCAATCCGAGCATCCGGACAGCCCCTACCGCCTGTCCAACTACGAACTCTGGGGCCAGGGCCAGTTGCATCCGGCCCCGCTCTCGCGAAAGGCCGTGAACAAGATCGTCGAATCCCGGGTTGTCCTGGAGGTCAAACAACCATGAGAAAACCCGCTCACACGCGTCGCGATTTTCTCAAGCTTGTGGGGACTGGTGCCGCAGCGCTGGCCTTGTCGAAGAGAGGCGATGCCGCGGTCGAGCCGACGCAGGGCAAGCCGAATGTCCTTGTGATTCTTGTGGACGACCTCGGGTACGGCGACCTCTCCAGCTACGGGGCGACGGACCTGAAATCACCCAACATCGACGGGCTGGTCGCGGCGGGGATGCGATTCGACAGCTTCTACGCCAATTGTCCGGTTTGCTCGCCAACGCGGGCGGCCCTGTTGACCGGGCGGTATCCCGACCTCGTCGGCGTGCCCGGCGTGATTCGCACACACATCACCGACAACTGGGGCTACCTGCTCCCGCAGGCCGTGCTGCTGCCGCAGATGCTCAAACGGGCCGGCTATCACACCGCCCTCGTCGGCAAGTGGCACCTGGGCCTGACCGCACCCAATACGCCCAATGAGCGTGGCTTCGACCACTTCCATGGCTTCCTCGGCGATATGATGGACGACTACTACACCCATCGCCGGCATGGCCTCAATTATATGCGGCTTAACGACAAGGAGATCGACCCCGAGGGACACGCCACCGACCTGTTCACCCAATGGGCCATCGACTACCTCCGCGAGCGCTCGGGGAAAGCCCGTGTCGAGGGCGTCCCGCCTTCGGATCGCGGGCAGGATGCCCGCGACACGAGACAGCCATTCTTTCTCTACCTGGCGTACAATGCTCCGCACGTGCCGATCCAGCCGCCGCAGGAGCGGCTTGATCGTGTCAAGCAGCGTCAAAACGGGATCGACGACAGGCGCGCCAAGCTCGTTGCCCTGATCGAGCATCTGGATGCCGGCATCGGCAAGGTCCTCGCCGCCCTGAAGGAGACGGGCCTGGATGACAACACGCTCGTGATCTTCACCTCCGACAACGGCGGCCAGCTCAGCGCCGGTGCCACGAACGGCCCGCTGCGGGCGAGCAAGGGCGACATGTACGAGGGCGGCATTCGCGAGCCGATGTGCGCCGTCTGGCCGGGCCGAATCGAGCCGGGCTCGCGCAGCAGCCGCGTCGCCCTGACAATGGACGTCTTCCCGACCGCCTGCGCGGCGGCGGGCGTGCGAATCGAGCACGAGATCGACGGCCACAGTATCCTGCCAACGCTGACCGGTGAAAGGCTGGAGGCTGGAGGCCGGAGGCGCGAGACGCCGACCCCTGCCGCCGCCGAGGATCGTGTCCTATTCTGGGTCCGGCGCGAAGGTGGACCGCAGTACGGCGGTCGGGCCTACTACGCCGCCCGGCAAGGCGACTTCAAGCTCCTGCAAAACAGCCCCTTCGAGCCGATGGAACTCTACAACCTCAAGGACGATCCGAAGGAGCAAAAACCCCTTGGCCGCAAGCATCCGATGTACAACAAGCTCTTCACGGCCCTCCAGGGCCACATCACCCAAGCCGGCGCCGTCCCCTGGCAACGATACCCCGTGAACTTGGACCAACCTCTCACGCATTAGCCTGCGAGGCTTCAGTTTATCGTGCCGGCTCTTTCCACCCTGGTCCGCGCACGACTTGGCCCGGCTTCGCGCCGGTGTGCTCACCGTCTTTGAGAACCTGGGTTCCATTGACGAAAACGTGGATCACGCCCGTAGCGTACTGGCGCGGATTCTCGTATGTCGCATGATCGCTCACCGTGGCCGGGTCGAAGACGACGATGTCGGCGTAATAGCCTTTCTCCAGTTTTCCTCGGCGGTCGAGCTTGAGATTCTGGGCCGGAAGCGAGGTCAGACGGCGGATCGCTTCCTCCAGCGGAATGACCTTCTCCTCGCGAACATACTTGCCGAGGAGCCGGGCGAAATTGCCGTAGGCGCGGGGATGCGTGCTCGATTTCAGGAAGACTCCCTCCGGAGCGAGAGAGCCCGCATCCGAGCAGAAGCTGACCCAAGGGAGCTTGATCTGTTTTTGCACGTTCTCTTCCGACATCAAGAAGTACACCGTGTTGACCCGGCTGTCGTCCTCGATCACCAGATCGATGGCCGTCTCTGCGGGTGACTTCCCTCTCATGGCGGCGACCTGGGCGAGCGTCTTGCCGATCAGAGCTTTTAGCTTCTCGTTCTTGAACCCCACGAGGAGAATGTTCTCCGGCCCACCCGCCAGGAGATAGAAATTCTCCCATCCGCCCGCCGGCGTAGTCATCTCCGTCACGACACGTTGTCGGATCACCGGGTCCCGGAGCCGTGTCACCCAGGCCCGCTGTCCGCCTTCCTGGACCCAGGGCGGCATCGCGGCATCCAGCCCCGTCGCCCCGGCCGTATAGGTGTACATATCGGCCGTGATGCGCAAGCCCTCGGCGCGTGCCTTTTCGATCTTCCGGATCATGGCGTCGCACTTGTCCCAGTTGGACTTGCCGGCGGCCTTCATATGATACAGCTCCGCGGCGACGTTGGCCTTGCGGGCCGTAGCAATCAGCTCGTCCAACGCCTCCAGAAAGCGATCGCCCTCGCTGCGGATGTGCGAGACGTACAGGCCGCCATACTGGCCCGCCACTTGGGCGAGAGACGTCAATTCGTCCGCACGCGCATAGGAGCCGGGTGCATAGATCAGTGCGGAGCTGACGCCCAACGCCCCTTCCTGCATCGCGGCACTCACCAAGCGGCGCATCTGGCCAAGCTCCCGAGCGGTGGCCGGCCGGTCGTCGTAGCCAACGGTGTGAACGCGAACGGTGGTTGCGCCCACGAACGAGGCGACGTTCGTCGATACCCCTTTCCTTGCGAGGCAGTCGAGGTACTCTCCCAGCGTGGTCCATTCGACGGGGAATCTGATGTCGCCCTGCGACTGGGCCATCTCCTGCTTCATGGCAGCATTCAAAGGCCCCATGGACCATCCCTCGCCCATGACTTCCAGAGTCACGCCCTGGCGAAGATCGCTCTGCGACCTGCCATCGACCAGGAGGCAATCCGTCGCCCAACTGAGCATGTTGATGAAGCCCGGCGCCACGGCGAGTCCCTGGGCCTGGATAACCTGAGCGTTGCCCGGCTGGAGCTGCCCGATGGCCGCTATGTGGCCGTCTTTGACTCCGATGTCCGCGACATACGACGGTCCCCCGGCCCCATCGTAGACCCGGCCCCCCGCGATCACCACGTCATAAGTCTGCGAACGACCGACTGCGGCCGCACCTGCCACGAGCACGGCTACGTGGGCAAATAAGATGGTCTTTCGCATGTCGCCTGCTCCTTCTCAGATGCAGCCATCCTCTGTTCTCTGCCTGTTTACGGCCTCACGATGGTGCCGTCGAGGAGCCGGTCGGTGCCGCGGTTGCGGCCCGGCGTCTTGTACGGGAATTTCGCCGCCAGCTTCTCGTCGATGTCGATCCCCAGGCCCGGCTGGTCGTTGGCGTACAGGTAGCCGCCCTTGATCTCCGGACAGCCGGGGAAGACCTCCCGCAGGGTCTGCGAGAAATGGTTTTCCTCCTGAATGCCGAAGTT
Source organism: Phycisphaerae bacterium (assembly GCA_026386805.1). Lineage (GTDB taxonomy): Bacteria > Planctomycetota > Phycisphaerae > Sedimentisphaerales > Anaerobacaceae > PLanc-01. The sequence continues at coordinate 55,798 of JAPLMX010000008.1, forward strand.
GTAGGAAGCCAGGTCCAGGTGCAGGTTGACCGCATGGCCCACGGGCGAGACGTTGCCCGGGCCGTGCCAGGCGGTCCGCACGTTGAACAGCTCGCAGCAGGCCGCCACCTTGCGGGCCATGCTCAGCCCGCCGATCGCGGAGATGTGGCAGCGGATGAAGTCGATCCAGCGATTGGCCACCAAGGGCAGCCACTCGTTGCGGTTGACGAACAGCTCGCCCATCGCCAGCGGGGTCGAGCACTGCGAGCGGATGTGCCCAAACCACTGCACGTCCTCGGGCGCCAACGCGTCTTCCAGAAAGAAAAGCCGGAAAGGCTCCAGCGCCTTGGCCAGCGTAATCGCCTGCACCGGCGGGATGCGCTCGTGCACGTCGTGCAGCAGTTCGACCTCGAAGCCCAGCTTGCTGCGCAGGTATTCGAACATCTTGATCGTGTTGTTGACATAGGGACCCGGCTCGAAGACGGGCGAGGGCGCGACACCCTCTGGCCGCATCCTCCGGACTTCGTCCGAGGTGGGGTTGGAGACCCCGTAGCCCGAAAAGCCGGGGACGGCCAACTGCACGCGTACGTGCCGATAGCCCTCGGCCATGTACTTGCGAACCTGGTCCTCCAACTCCGGCAGAGTCCTGGCGCTGGCGTGGGTGTAGAGCGTCACGGCCGCACGCACCTTGCCGCCGAGGAGCTTGTACAGCGGCATGCCGGCCCGCTTGCCCAGGATGTCCCACAGGGCACCGTCAACGCCGCTCAGGGCGTTGTTCAGGGTGACGCCGCTGCGGAAATAGGACGTGACGTACTGTGTTTGCCAGATGTCCTCAATGTCCTCGACGCTCTTGCCGACCAGGAGCGGTTTGAGGTACTCATCGACCACGGCCCGGACCGCCAGCGGCCGCTCGCCGTGCGTGGCGCAGCCGACGCCGTAAAGCCCCGGCTCGCTCGTCTCGATCTTGACGATGACCAGCCACTCGCCCCCCGGCTGGGTCAGGATCGTCTTGACATCGGTGATCTTCACCGGCGCCCCGCGCGACGCACCTTCTCCTTCGCTTCGGCCAGTTCCTTGGCCCCGGCCAGCGGGTTCATGCCGGCCATCAGCCCGGCGCCGCCTACCAGGGTCTTCAACAAGTCCCTACGGTCCACGGTCCAATTCATAGTGGTCTCTCCTTGTGATTTTATCACTTGCGAAGTGCGGTACTAACCGCCGCTCGGGCGAGAGCTTGCAGGTGGAAGGGAGAATGTTTTGAAGATCACGGCGCGCGGGGCACGGAAGATCGTACCGTGCATCGCTTGCGGCGGTGCCTTCAGATCGCTGGTTCGGTCGGTCCAGTGGACGAGGTCTTTCGACGTGGCTAAGCCGAACCGATTCGCTTTCAGGCGGAACCTGTCGAAGTAGAGCCGCCACTCGCCGCCGACTTTCAGCAGCGTCGGCCCCTCCACCCACTGATTCGCCTGCACGCTCGATCCCGGCCCGGCCACGGGCTCGCTCCACGGCTCATTCAAATCGTTCGGCGAGTAGAACTTCGGCGGGAAGGGATTGGCCAGATCGGCTGGGGCGGTAGTCACCCGAATGTTCTTGCCGCCCAGTTCCGTCATCTGTTCATCCTTGCAGACCAGCACCCAGCGGTCGTCGGCGGGGTCCGCCGTACCCCTGTCGTCAAACGCCATCATCGCGTCGATCTCGCTGACCCCGGGCGAGAAAAAGACCTTCGCATCCGTGAAGCTCTGGAAGTCCGTCGTCCGCGAGAGGAACGTGCGGTGGTGACGTGAATCGGGCTTGACCTTGCGGGCCGGGTCTTTCTCCAACCCTCCTGAATTGTGACCACCATTGTTCTCCACGCGGGCGGTCGCCGAAGACCAGATGATCGCATAGTTCTTCTGCACTGGATCCCAATGAACCTCCGGCGCCCAGGTATTGATAGGCCGGTCATTGGCAGGCCAGTTCTTGAAGGGCTGCACCTGCACCGGCTGGGACCACTGCTTCAAATCAGGCGAAGTTGCGGCCCCGAAGCACTCCCCGGTCCAGCTCGAAGTCCAGACCATGTGAAACACCTCGTCCCGATAAACAATCGAAGGATCCCGCGTAAGGTTCTGCCCCGGCCACTCCGGTGGCGCGAAGATCGGCCGGCCCTCATTGAGGTCCTTGAACGTCAGCCCATCCTCACTCACGGCAAGATAAAC
>JAPLMX010000079.1 GCA_026386805.1 Phycisphaerae bacterium
GTACCGGTACAACCCGGAGCTGCGGGCGCAGGGCAAGAACCCGCTTCAGATGGACAGCAAAACGCCGACGATGAAGTACAGCGAGTTCGCGGCGGGCGAAAACCGGTTCCGCATCCTTCAAAAGGCCGAGCCGGAGCGCTACAAGGCCCTCATGGAGAAGGCGGACCAGCTGGTCGCGGCCAAGTTCGACTACTACGCCAAGCTGGCCGGGTTGGACCTGACCGCCGCCAAAGCCCCTGAAGAGAAGTGACCAGGGCGCGGCGGGCAATTCAGGAAGCCCAAGCACTGATAACAAGTCAAGCCGGGGGGTGTTTGCCGCCTCCCGGCTTGAGTTTTGTCCCTTGGTTCTTTTGTCTGCCGTGGCTCGGACGCGATAATGGGAGAAGGAGGATTCGTCCGCAGATGACCCAGATGAACTTGGAGCAGCATAACCGCAACCAAATGAAAAACCTGACATAGAAAAAGAGGGAACAGAATTCACCACGGAATACACGGAACACACGGAAATGGAACTCCTCCGTACTACTATCCATCATCTCCTTGTTTTTTCAGCAAGAAATTCATGCGGCCATCTCCATAAGTGATTGAACGGCAACGGCTGACGCACCAAGCAAGGCCGCCGAGAACTTTTGCCCTTTTTCCGTCAGGACGTAACGGTTGACCTTCGGCACTTTCCGGATCAGACCGTGCGCTCTGAGAAGCCGCAGGCTGCGCGAGGCCTTTGCCGAAAGACGCTTGGCCTCCCCGGGATCGGAACTCTTTTGTTCCGGGAACAAATGCGACCGGAGATCCTTGTTCCGAAATCCATTCACCGCCAGTTCCCCTTTTCCCAGGAACGTCAGAAGCCGAAAGTCGTGATTGTCCCACGGATTCAAGGCCCGATAGCGCTTGCCGGATTTCTTCACCGGATTGCACGACTCCGAGGCAACCGCCTGCAAAGTCTCCTCGACGCGCCCCGCGAAAACCGCGTCCGCATACCGCTCATTCGACTGATCGCTCACCTGGCAGCGCCGATGCAGATCACTTACCCCTTTGCGAAGCGGAAGCCACGACGCCGGACGCTTTTCATCATCTTCCGGCGATCGGTAAACCTTGAAGTCCCGCGTGTTGTTGATCGTCGTCTCAATCCGGAGCACGCTCCCGCTCTTGTTGTACATCTTCACCGAGTTGCGGTTGATCCAGTGTTTCACCCGAACCCCTTCGTATCGCCTCCGGCAGTCGCTGAGAATCTCCTGCGCACTCCTGCCTTTGACTTTCCCCTTCAACGAAATGTTCCCTTTGCCAAAAAAGCGCATCACGGAAGGGCTGTCCGAGACGATCATGGCGTGCCGAACAAAAGATGGATACAACTCGTCGAGCAGGCCGCTCGATTTGAACATCACGTCCGTCGCCCATTCCGTCTCATCCGCCGACCAATAGTAGTCAAAGGACAAGGGCGACAGAATCTCCGGCATGGCCGGGCACATCTCCCGCGTCAGCCGATTCAGCAACCGCGGCCAGTCCGTCCGCAACTGCGCGTCCAGAAACTCCTGAGCCTTCTCCACGTCCTTGATCCAGGGAAAACAATTGCCGTCTTTGATGTAGGACATGCCGCGCTGTTCCATCTGTTTTTCCAGCCAGTGACGGCCATTCAGGCAGAGATAGGCGTTAAACGGCAACCAGGACTGCAAACGCACGTGGCCGAAACCCAACTCGGGATCGTCAAAGTAATGGTATATCCAGACGCACTTGCGTGGACGGTAATGCAACTCCAGCTTCTTTGTCGCCTTGTTTCCCGAAACCGCCGGGGCCATGCACGACTCCACCACGCTAAACATGCAGATCGACCCGCTTTCAATCCCTTTCTCCATGGCGATCTTTCGCGCCCACTTTTCCTTGTCCACCCTGGAACTCTTCAGATAGATCGTCTCAATACCCAGTTCCTCGGCTCTTTGCCTGCAACTCTCCCGCAACTTCTCCGTCTTTGCCTGCGCCCAGCGACCGAAATCCTTCAAAAGTATGTTCGACCTGCTCGTGAACGTCTGAATCCCACTCTCCGAGGCCAGCCAACGAAAAGTTCCACGAAAACGAACGCGGTCCAAACCTTTTATTGCACCCAGAATCCTGTCGGTGTACAATTTGAGAAGTCGCATGGGGGGTATCCTTTCTTTCAGTGTGTTTCCAACAAAAGGATGCCCCTTCTTCATGCGCCCATAAAGTCTTTTCTCTTGGGTTGCGGCTCCGCTGCTCCAAGTATTCCGTGTATTCCGTGGTTTATTTCAGATCAGTCCTTTCAACCGGCGAAAGGCCGCCCGCAGATAGTGGGGCACCACCCCGGCGCGGCGGGCGCGGACAATAGTCCGGAGGATGTAGCCGGGCCGAAGGTAGAGCTTGAGCAGCGCGCGTTTCCGCCACCGGGTCAGGTACGCCGCCGACAGAGAGAAGGTGCGCATCGAGGCTTGGGCGTAGCTTCCAGCCGGGTTCTCCAGCAATCCCTCCGCCAGCGCGATCTGGTAGAGTTCCGTGCCGGGCAGGGGATAGGCGATGTTGATATCGAAGAAGTCGGGGTCGAGTTTGAGGGCAAAGGCGTAGGTGCGCTGGAGGGAGGCGCGGGTCTCCCAGGGCAATCCGATAATGAAGAAGGTATGCGTGGCCAGGCCGGCTTCTTTGCACACGGCGATGGCGCGCCCGGCCTGCTCCAGGCGCGTCCCCTTCTTCATGCGGTCCAGCATTTCCTGGTCGCCGCTTTCGACTCCGAAGGCCACCACCCAGCACCCCGCGCGCTTGAGGGCCTGGGCGCGCTCGGCATCCATGGTGTCCACCCGGCTGTTGCAGCCCCATCGGATGGAGAGTCCGGCTTCCGAGATTGCGGCGCACAGGTCCAGAAGCCAGGGCTTGCGCATGGTGAAAGTATCGCCGTTGAAGAGGAATTCATGGATGTTGAATCGTTGCACGCACTCGCGCAATTCAGCCACGATGCTCTCCGGGGAGCGCAGGCGCAGGCGGAAGCCGCTGACCTCGCCCGCGGGACAGAAAATGCACTTGGCGGGGCACCCGCGGTTAGCCAGGATGACCGTGAGGGGGTTGCCGGTCTCCGGGCTGCGATAGAGGGTGTTGTCCAGAAGATCGCGTGCGGGAAAGGGCAGGGAATCCAGGTCCTCGACACGGGCTGTACCTCTGTTTCGGCGGACGCCGGCCTCCTTCCTATAAAGGGCAGCGGGCATTTCGGAGGGGGATTCGCCCCTGGCCAGGCGGGCTAGGTTCTCCTCGACCTCCCCGTGAAGGGCCAGGTCCAGTTCGGGGTACTGGTCAAAGAGGTTTTCCCCTTCCTTTTCAAAGTACTCC
>JAPLMX010000117.1 GCA_026386805.1 Phycisphaerae bacterium
GGTTCGCATTGTACTTTGCCTTGGGCGCCGGACCATTCAACATGTCCCAGTCCAAGCCCTGGGGCGGATCACTGTCGGGTACGGCGGGAAAATTGCCCCAGTCCTTCTGGTTGAAGATGCGGCAGAAGTGGATCGTCCCCAGCTTGCCTTCCTCGATATACTTTTTCGCAGCCATGTTGTAGGGTGCGCTGCGGTTTTGCGTGCCCACCTGGACGATTCGCGCGTACTTGCGGGCGGCCTCGATCATCTTGCGACCTTCCCAACAATCATAACAGGGCGGTTTCTCCACATACACGTCCTTGCCCGCTTGGCAGGCCCAGATCGTCGCCAAGGCGTGCCAGTGGTTGGGCGTCGTGACGATGACGGCATCGACGTTCTTGTCGTCGAGCAGCTCACGGAGGTCGGTGTACGCCTTGATGCTCGGATTATGCGAGCGGAGCTTCTCGATCTCCGGCATGAGATTGGCCTTGTCGCAATCGCACAGGGCGACGAAGCGCATACCGGGGATCTTGAGGTAGGCGGCGATCTCGTTGCGGCCCATGCCACCGATCTTCACGCGCGAGCCGACGCCGATCACGCCGAGGCGGATGTCGTTATTGGCGCCGAGAATCCTCGATGACGGCAGGGCGAGCACCGCACCCGCCGCCAGGGAACCACGAAGGAATTGTCTTCGATCCAGCCTGTTCATTTCGATCCTCCGAATCTCACATGAGCCTCTCTTCTGCCGGGTGGCACGGGCAAACTCGTTTGCCCGTGGTGTCTCAAAGATCACGCCCACCGAAGCAGCACGGTCAAACAAGTTTGGCCGTGCCACCCAAGCCATGCGCATCCTCAGGCCAAGTCACGCATCGCACTCAAATCGCGTTCTGGAGAGCCAGGAACGTGGCCCGGTAGTATTTCATCAGGCGGATCGGCTCCTTGCTTGCGTCGATTTCGGCGTCGCAATATCCGGTATAGCCCATCTGCCGGAGCCGCTCGAAGAGCCGGCGGTACGGATAGTCCTCCCACAGCTCGTGCATGTGGACGTTGCGAATGCGGTCTTTCACCGAGTCGAAGTTGGCGTCGAAGCCCAGCCCTTTCACGTCGTTCGGATCGCAGTTCCAGTTGACGTAGACGTACGGGCTCTGCGAGTAATCGACCATCGCCTTGACCTTGGCGACGATGTTCGTGCCGCTGCCGTGGATTTCGAGGCGGATATCGACGCCGTGGTCATGGGCGAAGCTGCCGACCTCGGCCAGCGACTTGCCGATCTGGCGCAGGGTCTGCTCTTCGGGGATGCCTTTGCCCCCCGGCAGGGCGTTGGGGAAGACGCGGATGCCGATGGCCCCCACGTCCTGGGCGAGGATCGTGTACTCCTTCGTGCCTTCGATCTCCTTTCGCAGTTGGGCGGGGTCGGGGTAGTGGTAGGCGAACCCGCTGGACAGGCTGATCTTGAGTCCCGCGTCCTCGAACCGCCGGCGGACCGCCTGCCGCTGCTCCTTGTTCATCGTCACTTCAACGCCGTGGGCGTGGGTCGTGCGCAGCTCGACGTGCTCGAAGCCCGTTTCCTTGCAGTTCTTGATGATCGTGTCGATGTCCCAGTCCTTGGCCAGCGTGTAGCTCATCAGGCCGAGCTTCAGAGGCTTGGGCGATTGCGGATTGTGGATTGCGGATTGCGGATTCGCGCCACGCGCTGAGATCGAAACAAGCGTGGATGCGGTGCCGATGGCCATCGACCATCTCAGCAGCTCTCTTCGGGTGGATTCTCCGGACATGCTCTTCTCCTTCTATAAACCTTGGTGCCGGGCGCCATGCCTGCACTCGCGCAGGCATGTGGCCTGTTATGCGGAGGGTCGTCCCCAAGCGAATCCGCCGCACCGCCGACCGTCGGAGCCTCAGGTCGCCATCCGATCAGACATTCATGGTAGCGATCCATCCCGGGCCGTCAACCCGATCGGAAAGCATTCGAAAAGATGCTGCAAGGGGCGGGCCGTCCTTGAGAGCCTTCCCAGCAGACTTGTCACCCGGCCGGGAAACTCCTACGCAAGCCCATGTTGCGAGCAGATGTACTGGAAAAGGAAATCCCCGCCGAGGACCGGGCGAACCTCTTCCAAGGGGATGCGCGTCCACGACCGTGCGCATTCGGGATGGCTACAACAGACCGAAAGCTCCTTGCCGAGCCCGATCGCCAGGTTAGAATCCCCACCGAGTACGAAGCGTGTCTCTTTCGGTTTGAGCCGATGGAAGACCTGGAGGATCTTGAACCGAGTCTCCACCAACTCCTCGCCGAACTCCCCGATGACGAAGATTTTCGGCTTCACGCGTTGGAGCAGGCGAAAGCAGCCCTTGGTCCCGAGGTGGTTCTTCAGATCCGTCTTTAGAAAACCTCCCGCGTCCACGTCCTTGCCTGCATCCGCTGCCTCTCCTGCTTTTGCGGGCGTGGCCGCCCTTTCTTCCCCGACTTCGATAGTCCCCAGGTGGGCGATCACCACATCGCAGCCGCTGAAGCTGTCGGGAAGCGATTCGATCCATTTCGAGTCCGACGTGATCCCGACACGCACGATCGGTCCGCTCTCGTCTTTCAGCACGAAGACTAACCCAATCGCCTCGTCATCGCGCCCGTTGATGTCTTTGTGTTGTGCAGGAACCGCCTGGACATCGATCAGACTGGTGATACGCTTGGCGTCGCCACCCCGCTCCAGTTGCGTGGGATTGCGGCAGCAACCCGACGTCTTGAGGTACTCGCTGTACTTCATGAACGCGGAGTAGCAGGCAAAGAAGTGAAGCTCGCGGAAATCCTTGTTTGGGGGATGGGGTTTGAATCCCCTTGCCTCGTTGTACCGGTAGTTCAGATCGACGAGCGACTCCACGTCGCGGGTGTGGTCCAGGTGGCAATGGGTGATAATGACTGTGTCCACGTCGGCGATGGACAACGCTTTCCGGTACAGTTGAGTGACGAAGTCCACGCCCGGATCGATCACGATCCCGTGTCCTTTCCACACGAGGAAGTACCCGCCCCCGCGCCGCTCGTCCGGCCCCGGACCGGCCTGACCGCGCAGTTCCCGGCGCAGGATCGGGGAGAAGGAGTTCCAGTCCCGCAGAACGAGCAGCATGTCGTCCGCAGCGCCATCACCGACGATCCGGGGTTTGCCGACCGACTTCGCAATCTGTTCCTCGAACTCCATCTTCTTCTTCCGAATGCACGGGAGGTCGTCCTTCATCGCCTCGAACAAGTCGGTGATGAGCGCTTCATCGGAAGATCTGTCTGCCTGCTCACATTCCTCCTTCGACTTCCCGGCTTCCTCTGACTTGACCATCCGCTCGGCCCGCTCGATCCAGGACTCTGCCACCTCCTTCCAAGGCGAGTCAAGTCCCAACTCAACTGAACGACGAAACGCCTCCGCAGTCTCACGAGGTCTTCCTTGCTGCCAGTGCAGCATGCCGAGCCCGTAGTGCGGATGTGCAGATTCGGGGTCGAGCGAGATTGTCTTCGCGTACGCCGCCAGCGCCTCGTCGTAGCGCTTCTGGTCGAACAGAACGTTGCCCTTTCCGCACCACGGAGCAGCGTATTCGGGGGCGAGGGTGATCGCCTTCTCATACGCCAACAGCGCCTCGTCGTAGCGTTGCAGGCTTAGCAGGACATTGCCCTTGCCGTTCCACGGAATGGCGTTTTCGGGAGCGAGGGTGGTCGCCTTCTCATACGCCGCGAGCGCCTCCTCGTAGCGTTGCAGGCTTACGAGGACGTTGCCCTTGCCGTTCCACGGAGTGGCGGATTCGGGGTCGAGCGTGATCGCCTTCTCGTACGCTGCCAGCGCCTCGTCGTAGCGCTTCTGGTCGAACAGAACGTTGCCCTTGCCGTCCCACGGATAGGCGAATTCGGGGTCGAGCGCGAGCGCTTCTTCAAAGAGCGAGAGTGCGGCTTCCATGTCCTCGCGCATCCAAGCCGACACTCCATCGGCGAATCTTTTCCAGGCCGAAGCACCCGCCGCTGCGGCCATTTCGCCAATCTCCTCGAAGAACGCGATGCGATCACTTTTCTTGTGAGTGTACCTGTATTCACGCAGATACCGTTCACGCATCGTTTCCATAGTCTCGGATCGGTCGCGTGTCATCGCCGGATCTCCCTTGGGGTCCCTGGGGACACCCATCTTGCGCAATTAAAGGGCCAGGACGTATTGTAAGGGCAAGGCGGCGGAAAGGCAAATGGGAAGCTCACGAAGCGAGAAGGGCAGGCATCGTGGCAGGGGGCGTCAGGCACTTGACATTTGACAGGGGCGTGATATCGTTATGGTGAATCGCCGAATCCTGCCGTCAGCAAGAGCGGGGGACCCGAAAACCGGGGCGAATCGCCGCAGAGCGTAGGGCAACTTGGGTTCCCAAACGCGATAGATCGCGTCTGGGGTCCCCTCCTTCGGCCCGAGCCCGTCAGCTAACCTCGCAGGCGTCGAAGGAGAGAACCTCTACCCAGCGGAGGCCGACTCTCCGTTGGACCAGAGAGGTTCTGTATGCACAAAATGTCGTCCGCCACGGGCAATGGCCCCGAAGCTACCCATTCTGAGCCGCCTACGTTTGCGGCCCGATTGAAGCGCATCCTGTTTGGCCCACCACGGGACCTGACGGATCGCCGTCTGTTTCATCATCTGTCCGTCGTCGCCTTTTTGGCGTGGGTAGGGCTGGGGGCCGACGGTCTGTCTTCATCCTCGTATGGCCCCGAAGAGACGTTCCGCGCGCTGGGGCCGCACACCTATCTGGCGGTTGCCCTGGCCGGCGCGGTTGTTTTGACGGTGTTCGTCATTTCGATCGCGTACAGCCGCGTGATCGAGCATTTCCCGACGGGCGGCGGCGGATACGTTGTTGCCAGCGCGATTCTGGGCGAACGGGCCGGCGTCGTGTCGGGGTCTGCGCTGCTCGTCGATTACGTGCTCACGATTGCCATGTCCATCGCGGCCGCCGGCGATGCTCTGTTCAGCGTTCTCCCCGCCGACCGGCAGGAATTCAAGCTGCCCATCGAGGTTCTGCTGATCCTCGGGCTCACGATCGTCAACATTCGGGGAGTCAAGGAATCCATCCTGGTGCTCTTGCCGATCTTTCTGCTTTTCCTGGCGACGCACGCGGTCCTGATCGGCGGCGGAATCCTCGCCCATGCCGGGCAGTTGCCCGCCACGGCCCGTGAGATCGGGACCGGGTTCCGCACCGGCTATGCCTCGCTCGGGCTGGGTGGCATGCTGCTGCTGTTCGCCCGGGCCTACTCGCTCGGCGGCGGCACCTACACCGGGATCGAGGCCGTCTCCAACGGCCTGCCCATCATGCGCGAGCCACGCGTCCGCACGGGCAAGCGCACGATGCTCTACATGGCGATCTCGCTCGCCTGCACGGCGGCGGGCCTGATCGTGTGCTATCTCCTGTGGCAGGTCCAGTTCACCCCGGGCAAGACGCTCAACGCCGTCCTGGCCGAACGCTTCGCCCAGGATTTCGGGCTGGGCCGGACCTTCGTGATCCTCACGCTGGCGTCGGAAGGCGCCTTGCTCGTCGTCGCCGCCCAAGCCGGGTTCATCGACGGCCCGCGCGTCCTGGCAAACATGGCCCTCGACTGGTGGGTCCCGCGCCGATTCACGAGCCTCTCGGAGCGGCTCACGACGAGAAACGGCATCGTCCTGATGGGCGCTGCCGCACTGGCCATCCTGCTCTACACCCGCGGCAGCGTCGGCAGCATCGTCGTCATGTACAGCATCAACGTATTCCTCACGTTCTCCATCACGGAACTGTCCATGTGCCGGCTCTGGGTGCGGGATCGCCGCCAGAGGCCGGACTGGAATAAGAAGATCCGCATCCACGTTGTCGGTCTGACCATGTGCGTCACGATTCTGGCGGTGACCGTGGCCGAGAAATTCCGCGAGGGCGGTTGGCTGACGCTCACCCTTACCGGGTGCGTGGTAGCCCTGTGCTTCCTGACACACCGGCACTACCGCACGCTCCAAAACCAATTGCTCGCCCTCTTCGGCAGCGTGGCCAATGTCCGCCCCGACACGGCGACGCCACCGAAACCGGTCGATCCGGCGTTGCCCACGGCGGTCATCCTGGTCGGCGGGTACAGCGGCCTGGGAATCCATACCCTGCTGGCGGCCCTCCGCAACTTCCCCGGCCAGTTCAAGAACGTGGTCTTCCTCTCCGTCGGTGTCATCGACTCGGGCGTTTTCAAGGGCGAAGACACGCTCGATCGTCTGCGCGAACAGACGGAACAGGGATTGCGCAAATACGTGGCATTGGCGGCGGGTCAGAACATTCCCGCGACTTACCGCTTCGCCATCGGCACGGACCTGATCTGCGAGCTTGAGCGGCTCTGTCTGCAGGTGGCCCGCGAGTTTTCGCACGTCATCTTCTTCGCGGGACAACTGGCCTTCCAGCGGAAGCGCTGGTATCAGTCGCTCCTGCACAACCAGACCGCCTTCGCCCTTCAAGAGCGACTCCAGCCGCTCGAACACACGCTCGTCATCCTCCCCGCTCGCATCTGAGAGCCGACGGGGCGGCCCCGGATCAAAGTCCGGGGCGACAACGTTGCAAAAGCGGCTGCCCGTGGCTATCATGGGCCTAATGGCGCAGAAAACCGGAAAGACCAGTGAAACGCCCGCCGCCGTCAATAAGAAGGCCTACCACGACTTCGAGTTGGTCGAGAAGTACGAGGCGGGAATGGAGTTGCAGGGCAGCGAGGTCAAGTCGCTGCGCGCGGCGGCGGCCGACCTGACGGGCTCCTATGCCCGGATGCAGGAGGGCGAGTGCTGGCTCGTGGGGGCCAAGATCGCCGCCTATCAACAGGCGGGTAATGCCGGCCACGATCCGGCTCGGAAGAGAAAGCTCCTGCTACACAAGGCGGAGTTGCACCGGATCCAAGTCAAGCTCGACCAGCGAAGCTACACGCTCGTGCCGCTGCGGATGTACTTCACGCCCAAGGGCAAGGCCAAGATCGAGTTGGCTCTGGCTCAGGGCAAGAGGCAGTACGACAAGCGCCGGACGATCACCGAGCGAGCCCAGAAACGCGATCTTGACCGAAACATGAAGAAATATCGAGGTGGATAGAAAGGTCATTTGCCATGGCGAAAAAAGAAGAGGAGCCGAAGAAGATCATCGTGGATGAGGATTGGAAGCACGAGGCGCAGCGGGATAAGGAGGTTCTGGCGGCCAAGGAGGCGGAGGAGAAGCAAGAGGCCCCGGAGGGAGAAGGTCCAAGACGCGGCGGGCCGCTGCCCGAGGGGAACCTGGCGGCGCTGATCAGCATGTTGACGACCCAGAGCCTGTTTGCCCTGGGCTTCCTGCAAGTCAAGGGCGAAGAGGAGCGGGAGCCGGACCTCGATCTGGCCCGGTATAATATCGAGCTGCTTACGTCGCTGGAGGAAAAGACCAAGGGGAACCTGACGGCCGAGGAGCAGCAGTTGTTGAAGAACACGCTCAGCGAGCTGCGCATGGGGTACGTCAGTGTGGTCAATCAGGCCGCTGGGGCGCAATAACGATGGAACAGCTACGCCGCCGCAACCGTAGGGAAGGGTGAAGAATACGAGGAATCAAGGTTGGGGCCGAGGGTGCGGAGCCGCTGTGACGGGCGGCCGGTCCCGTCGTCGATTCCCGCCGTGGGCATTTTTGCAGTGAGATGACAAGCCGTGACGAATATCCTGGATGACATCATTGCCGAGAAACGAGAGGAAGTTCAACAGCGTCAGTCCCAGACCAGCGTGGATCAGCTCCGGGAGCGAATCGCCGGGAAACCGCGCTGCCGCAATTTCTACCAGGCGGTGACGAAACGGCATCCCCGCGGCGTCAACGTCATTGCCGAGGTCAAGAAGGCTTCGCCGTCGGCCGGCGTGATCCGCGCGGACTTCGATCCGGTGGCGATCGCGCGGACCTACGAACGGTGCGGCGCCGACGCGCTCAGCGTGCTGACCGATGAGAAGTACTTCCAGGGCCGGCTGGAGTACCTGGAGCAGGTGAAAGAGGCGGTCTCGCTGCCCGTCCTGAGGAAAGACTTCATCATCGACGCTTGGCAGGTCTACGAGTCGCGGGCCGCCGGGGCCGATGCGATCCTGCTGATCGCCGAGGCCGTGCGGCCGGGGGACTTGATCGACCTGATGATCGCCGCCGCCGAGTTGGGCCTGACCGTCCTGCTGGAAGTCCACGAGGCGGATACCCTGCTGGCCGTCCGCAGCCTGATCGGCTTCCCGAAGAAGGGCTACAGCGTTCTGGGCATCAACAACCGCGACCTGACCACGATGAGCGTGGACATCCGCACGACGTCGCGCCTGTCCAGCCTCCTGGACGAGGACTGCGAGCTGGTTTCGGAGAGCGGCATCAAGACGCGCGACGACATCCGAAAACTGAAAGCCCTCGGCATCCGGGCCGTCCTCATCGGTCAGACCCTCTGTGAACACCCGAATATTGAGGAGAAGTTCCGAGAGTTGTTCGACTGATCGGTGCAACCACAGGGCAGGAGAGCCGCATCATGAATATCGGTGTCTACGTAGCGGGATTCCTTTTCTTGGGTCTGGTGGCCGGGGTCCTCAGCGGCCTGCTGGGCATCGGCGGCGGGATCCTCCTGATCCCGGTGCTGGTCTTCGTCGCCGGACTGACCCAGCATCAGGCCCAAGGCACGACGCTCGCCCTGATGGTGCCGCCCATCGGATTGCTGGCTGCCTGGACCTACTACAAGCAGGGCAACGTCGATCTCAGAATCGCGGGCCTGATCTGCCTGGGCTTCTTCGTCGGCGGCCTCTTCGGCGCCAAGCTCGCCACCGCGGTCAACGCGGCACTGCTCAAGAAACTCTTCGGCGCAGCCCTGCTGATCACGGCCCTCAAGATGATTCTCTCGAAGTGATCTCTCCGATCTGCTCGTCTTGGCAAGGTGAAATTGCTGCCTAATCTTCTCGCCGGCGTCCTCGATGTCAGCTATCGAATGTTTGTAGTCTGTTATAGTCACTGCATGTCTGTCGTCAAATCGCTCTCCAATAGAGTCAACCCTGCTGCTGGCTCTGCTGGATTTTGGCCCAGGTGTCTTTCAGCGTCACCGTGCGGTTGAAGACGAGTTTGCCAGCCGTGCTGTCGGGATCGACGCAGAAGTAGCCGAGCCTTTCGAACTGATACCGGGTCAAAGGCGCTGCTCCCGCGACTGACGGCTCCACACGGCAATCCGCTACAATCTCCAGCGAGTTCGGGTTCAGGTTGGCGGTGAAGTCCTGCCCCTCCGGGACGTCCTCCGGGTCCGGCTTGGTGAACAGGTTGTCGTAGAGCCGGACCTCGGCTTTCAAGGCGCGGGGGGCCGAGACCCAGTGGAGCGTAGCCTTGACCTTGCGGCCGTCTGGGGCGTCGCCGCCACGCGTGGCCGGGTCGTAGAGGCAGTGCAGTTCCACGACGTTGCCGCCGGCGTCTTTGACCACGTCCGTGCAGGTGATGAAGTAGGCGTAGCGCAGCCGGACCTCGCGGCCGGGGGCCAGCCGAAAGAACTTCTTCGGCGGCTCCTCCATGAAGTCCTCCTGCTCAATGTACAGCTCGCGCGAGAAGGGGACCTTCCGCGTCCCGGCGGACGGGTCCTCCGGATTGTTGATCGCGTCCAACTCCTCGACCTTGCCTTCAGGATAGTTGTCAATGATGACCTTGAGTGGCTTGAGCACCGCCATCACGCGGGGCGAGGTCTTGTTCAAGTCCTCGCGCAGGCAGTGTTCCAGCAGGGCGATATCGACCGTGCTGTTGAACTTGTTGACGCGGATCACCTTGGCGAAGCTCCACATCGCTGACGGCGAATAGCCCCGTCTGCGCATCCCGGAGATCGTGGGCATCCGCGGGTCGTCCCAGCTCCGGACAAGGTTCTCCTTCACGAGCTTAAGCAGCTTGCGCTTGCTCATCACGGTGTACGTTAAACTCAGCCGTGCGAACTCGATCTGCTGCGGGTGATGAATCTTCTTGCCCCACGGACCCGAGCCGTCATCGGTCCGGCCGTCATTGACCGCGTCGATGAACCAGTCGTACAGCGGCCGGTGGTTCTCGAATTCCAGCGTGCAGATCGAGTGCGTGATCCGCTCGATGGAATCCTCGAAGCCGTGCGCCCAGTCGTACATCGGGTAAATGCACCACTTGTCGCCTTGGCGATGGTGGGTCTCGTGCACAATCCGGTACATGATCGGGTCGCGCATGTTCAGATTGGGGTGCGCCATATCGATCTTGGCCCGCAGCGTCTTGGCGCCGTCGGGGAACTCGCCCTTACGCATCCGCTCGAACAATTCCAGGTTTTCCTCGACGGTCCGGTTGCGGTACAGGCTTTTTTCCCGCCCGGGTTGCGTCAGCGTGCCGCGATACTCGCGCACCTGGTCGCCGTTCAGATCGCAAACGTAGGCTTTGCCCTTGCGAATCAGCTCGATGGCGTATTCGTACATCCTCCCGAAGTAGTCGGACCCATAGAACAGCCGGTCATCCCACTTGGCCCCGAGCCAGCGAACGTCCTCAATGATGGAATCGACATACTCCTGCTCTTCCTTCTCCGGGTTGGTGTCGTCGAAGCGCAGGTTGAACTCGCCGCCGAACTCCGCCGCGATGCCGTAGTTCAGGCAGATGCTCTTGGCATGGCCGATGTGCAGATAGCCGTTCGGCTCGGGCGGGAACCGCGTCGCCACGCGTCCGCCCCACTTGCCGGACTGAACGTCGTCCGCCACCATCTGTCGGATGAAGTCCAGTCCCCGTTCCCCGCCGCGTTCCTCGTTCCCGTTCGGCCCATTGCCCGACAGCTCTTTGTCTTTATCGATACCCATATCGCTCTCCTGGCGAAGTTCCGTTGCTGGGGTGCCATGCCTACGCTCGCGTAGGCATGTTCGGGCTCCAAACGCGATAGGTAGCGCCGGGTACCCGTTTCACCGCCAAACCGGGCATGTCCACGCAAAGCCGTAGACATGGCACCCGTATACCACTGATCGGCCTGACGGCGTGCTGGGGATTCACGATCAATTCGGTGGACCATTCTAATCCCCACGCTCCGCACTGTCTACGAAATAGCGGTTCCAAGCGTTCCCCCTGCACGTAATCCATGGTCCGGCAAGCAGTTAGCCACGAATTGGCTTTGTTTGGCAGAATCGGTCTCAGCCTCCCGGCTGTCAGCCTCTGCGCCGCAGCTCGGCGGTACACCACCGGCCGCCGGCTGGCCAACGTTGGGGTCCCCGGAAATTGGGTTTGTTTCGCACAATTGCCCCTGCGCGTCCACCCCGTTCGTAGTGGCGCCGGAAGGCGGCTCCGCCGCAGCGTCAAGTTTGAGGTGTGAAGTGTCAACCGAACAAAGCCCGGCATCGAGTCCTCCGATTCTTCCAACTTCCGACTTCACACTTGAAACTTCCTCATATGCCCTTGCGGGCACACTACGAACCGGCTCCGCCACCGAGGGGGCCGACTCCCGCAGCCGCTGCCGTTTCTCCAGTTGGGCTATGGTCCGGTACAGACTGCTCTCGATCCGGCGCTCGTACATGAGCAGCCGCTCCAGGACCTTCTCTTGGGCGAAGTCCTGCACGAGCATCCGGCCGATCGTCACACCGTCGCCGGACGGTACGCCTGGGTCCAAGCCGGGGGCCGGCTCCGGCACCGGCAGCAGGGCCTGCGGATCGCCAGCGTGCTTGTCATAGAGTGCCTCAAAGGCCGCGTTCTGGTTCCGCGCGGCCCGTTGCAGCCGCCAGGAGAGACTGACGACCCGCTCGGCGAGCACCACTTCCAGCGTCCCGTCCGCATGCAAGTCCTCGAGCACGTGCTCGCGGTACTCGGCAAATTCCTCCGAATCTTCCCCCTGGAGAACCGCCGCCCGCGCCAGCAAGCCGTGCCGGACGGCATTCTGCGCCACGGCGGCTTTACCCTCCGGGGTGCGCGGACCGGTGGATTTCTGGGCATTGGTACGATTGGCTTGGACTTGCGCTGCACTGGTCATGATGATCCCTCCAAATTAACCAGTAGCTATTGTGCTTCACTATTCTGTTGTGTCTATATCTTACTGCCGTCCAGATTCTCCGTCAAGCCAAATTCCGCCTGTGGCGCGACATTTTTCAGCCATACCGGGATGCGGTAAGTCCCCGTAGAGAAAACGGTTACACGGAGTGATGGTCCTTCCACGGACGGGAAACCGCCGATCAACGCCGATGAACCCAGCCCGGCCTTCGGCCGGAACCAAGATGTCCTCTCGCCCAGACGCCAAGAGCGCCAAGAAGATCAAACCGGACACCCTCTCTTCCTTGGCGATCTCTGCGTCTTGGCACGCGACATAATTCTTGTTGTCATCGGGTCTACGCGGAGGTGAGTCGGCCACGGAAAGAAAACGAGACGCGCTGTTCCCCCGGAAAAAGTACCTGACACCGTCCCGTCCCCCAACGCATAGTTAATATTTAAGACTTGACCCCCTTCTTCCCCAACCGACTGCCGACTACCGCCTAGTGACAACCGTTTTATTCTCTTGCTTTCTCCTCCCCCACCCGCCATACTCCTCCCCAGAGAAATACCCCTGATTGAAGCTGCGACAAATTGACTGGTGCCGTTTATGGGCCGGATCGATGTGGTAAGCCTGAAACGAGTGGGACAGCTGTGGAAGTGCAGGGATCGAGAGAAATACCAGATTGGACAAGGAGAAAATAGGGAGCAAATAGGGTGCGTCCCTATTATCCCAAGGGTTAGGCACCGGATATCGTGACAACCACAGGTTATCCGTGTGCGCAGTTGTGCATGGCGATCCCTGTGCTCAATATCCCACGTGAACGTGATGGAGTAGACATGAGTTGGGACATCTGGGACAGCGTCTTTCACGACAATGCAGCCGACATAGCTCGCTACGACCTCCCTGACAGCAAAGAGGTTCAAGTTCAAGAGAACGCGATCTGCCTCGGGTCATCGGAACTGCGCCCGGGAAAGAGCGATGCGCACGTCGAGAGCTTCCTTCGCCCGAAACTGGCGCACCGGTACAGGGACGTTGACGTTTGCGTCACCTTGCAGATCCTAGGTACGGCAAAGACTAATGGCATGAATGAGGACGGCTCGTGCTGGTTCGGGATCGTAACTCGCGCGGTCCAACCAGATCACTGGGACTCTTACCTTTTCTATATCCGTAGGGATGGCAGGATTGAGTTCGCTACACGGTATCACAAGATGCCGTCGGAGAGCCCACCGCCTGTACCGGCGGTATCATCCCAGCCGGTAACAGTCCGGATCAAGGCCGAACGAGACCACATCCAAACCTGGGTGAACAATAGGCAGTATCATGACTGGCGAGACCAACAGCACGCGTTTCTTCGCAAAGGAGATGTATACCTGATCGCGTACGGTTCCCGAGTTAGGATTTCCGCAGTAGAGATCAAAGTCAAGAAATGGCACGCACCAATTCTTCAATTCGTGAACCGCTTCTGGCCATGGATCACTGCGATCAGCATAGTCGTTGGTCTGATCATTGGCCTTGGAACGCTGTGGCTATGGCTTCAACGATAGGACTGGGACAATTAAAGGGACATTACTGAATTTCGCATAATACAGTGACAAGTCACTCAAAAAAAAGACCGGTGTGCTCCAAGAACCCGAACAGGAGTTGTCCGTTCTGTTGCACACGCTCCATGCCATCCTCCACCGCTTGCCCCATCTCCCCGAGGTTGTCGACGGATTGGTTGGCTAACTCGTTGCCTTTGACGTTCTCCCACAGGTCCTCGACCGGGTTCAGATCGGGGGCATACCCTGGAAGCCTCGCGACGTACAACCAGTCCTGCTGGGCGGCCAAGAACT
>JAPLMX010000097.1 GCA_026386805.1 Phycisphaerae bacterium
TGATTCTCGCGTGCTCTGGCCCGTTCACAGCCTCGACGTAGACCACGGTGGGAAGATCAAGGGCACGTGCTGACTCGTTTTCTCTCCAGCAGCCAAACAAGGGCATTCGCGGCCCTCCTGGGGAAGCGCCACGGTGCGATCATGAATCGCATCTTGAGGTTGAGTCGCCTGTCATCGTGCCGGATGCGCCCGGGTTCTCAGGGGACAAACAGGGATTCGCCGGTGAGCCACCGGGGTCAAGACCCCGGAAAGATCGTCACTGGCCGCCCTGGTAGCTGGCAAGAAGAACGGGGGAGGGATTGTCTTGCGGGGGCGTTCCGCGGTCTCGGCTCCAGGGCGTCTCCTCTCCCTGGATCAGGTGGACGAGCTCAACGAGGGACCCGACACCGACTTTGTCCAGGATGTTCGCGCGATGGAAGTCCACGGTTTTTTGGCTGATCCCGAGTTCGTAGGCCGTATTCTTGTTCGTCTTGCCGGTGATCAGGTGGTCCAGGACCTCCCGCTCTCTTTGGGTCAGAAGCCGCAACCGGGATTGGATATTTTGCAGGTCGTTGTGCCGGCGGCGCATCCGCAAATCGAGACGCAGCGCTTCCTGGATGCTGTCGAGCAGGACCTGGTGCCGGAAAGGCTTCTCGAGGAAGTCCAGGGCACCGGCTTTCATCGCGGCCACGGCCGTGGGGACATCCGCATGTCCCGTCATGACAATCGTGGGAATCTCAATCCGCCACTGGTGCAGCTTCGACAGCAACTCCAAGCCGCTCATGCCCGGCATTCGCATGTCCAGAAGAAGACAGCCTCCCTCGTTCGGATGGTATCCGGATAGAAACTGCGGGGCGTTGTGGAACGTCCTGGCCTCCAGGCCGATATCCTCGATCAACAAACGCAGAGATTCCTAGCGCGGCCCTCGGCCGCAACCAAAAATCGATTCACACCAAGGCACGAAGACACGAAGAAGATCGGTACGGAAATGCCCCCTCAAGCGCCGTGGCTTGGTGGCTCCGTGTGAGAACCAAGTATTTGTGTTTCAAGGACTTGCGTCTCGGTCGATCCGAAATTTGCGTCGTCGTCCACCACGAACACCCTCAGGTTCTCCGTCTCCATATCATGCGGCTCCTTCAACGGCACTCGAAATGGAATTGCAGGCTCGACTCGAGCGTTTCCCCCGCCGCCGGCCGCAAAGTCCAAATCCCTTTCAAATCCATCGTAGCAGACCCACCGGCCGCTAAGTTCATTATCGAGGGAAATGCCGCGAACTTGACCGACGGCTTGGCAGCACATTTGCCCGAGTGGAAATTCTCCTGGAAGCCCCGAACATTTTTCGCAAACCCACCGTATCTCTTCTGGACGCAAAAGAACAATAGGTGGCTTGGACTCAAGTGCGGATGCGCGATGGCCGATAAGGGCAGTAGTTCAAGTAACGATTTTTCTCCCCTCCGGAAAACATCGGGTAGCGCCATGTTACTCGATGTTTTCTTTTGCGCACACTAGGCCCCGCCGGACTCGGCCTTCTGGCCGTGGCATTTCTTGTACTTCTTGCCGCTGCCGCAGGGGCAGGGATCGTTGCGGCCGACCTTCGGTTGCTCCAGCCGGATCTGCTTGACCTTGACCTCGCCCTGGGGAGCCTGGGCCGCGGCACGCTGCTGCTCGCCCGCCGCGAATTGGCCCACCTCGTCATGCGAAGTCTGGCTTACCCGCCAGACGTTCCTCGCCCGGGCGCCCGCTTCCAGCCGCACCCGGAAGATGATGTCGGTGACCCGGTCGTCGA
Source organism: Phycisphaerae bacterium (assembly GCA_026386805.1). Lineage (GTDB taxonomy): Bacteria > Planctomycetota > Phycisphaerae > Sedimentisphaerales > Anaerobacaceae > PLanc-01. The sequence goes on from JAPLMX010000097.1 coordinate 1,766, forward strand.
TGGATTCCAGCATCTCGTTGAACATCCGGAACCCCTCCCGCTTGTATTCGACCTTGGGGTCCTTCTCCGCCAGCGAACGGGTCCAGATTTCATCCTTGAGACGGTCCATCATGTACAGATGGTCCTTCCAGGTGCTGTCATAGACGTTCAGCAGAACGTATTGCTCCAGATCGGCCAGCTCGGAGCGCAGGTACTCCCGACCCACCTCGGCCAGGCGATTCCTGGCCTCCTCTCCCTCAGCCAGATCCTCCTCGCGCAGGGAGGCATGGAACCGCTGGTTGGCCCACTGGACGAGCTCGGCCCGGTTCAGATGGGCGATTTTCTCGGTCAGCTCCTCACCGAGCTTGCCGTTATTGTAGCTTTCGCTCAGCGCGAGCAGCTCCTCGTGCAGATCGCGGGGCTTCGTATCCTGGATGCGCTCGGCGGACAGGCCCGCGTTGTACTTGGCATTGGCCCATTCGGCGAGGGCCTGGAACCCGTACACGTTCGCGTCCTGCGAGCCGAAAGCCATGCTCATCGCAAACTCGACAGGGTATTCGATCTCCCGGCGTCGATACTTGGCCGAGGTCTGCTCCAGAAGCAGCTCCTGCACCTGCTCGGCCTTCAAGTCCTTCAACTGCTCGACATTCAAGGGGATATCGAACTTGGCCCGCACCCATTCGACAAAGCGCTGCACGGCAAAATCCGGCCGCAGAAACTCGGCCAGCACCGAGCAATCCTTCTTGTCCACCTGTTCCACGGCCGCCTCGGCCAACTGCTCCTCGATCTCCTGCGGCGTCAAGCTCTTGATCTTGCTGATGCTCAGATTCACGTGGAACGTGTTCATCGCCCACTTCGACAGACCGGCCGTATCCCACGTGCTCGGATCGTCGTAATCCTCCAGGTACTCACCCAGGGAGATCGAGATGTCGTTGCGGACGCCGTCTTTGGCCCGCTCCTTGATCATCTCTTCGATCTCCTGCGGCGTCGCGTCGACCAACTGCGACAGCTTCAGGTCCACGTCGAAGTTCGCCCGGGCCCACTCCACGAGGCTGCGCAGCGGGTAGTCCCGGTCGAGCATCTCCTTCGTTTGCTTCGCGATGACCGAATCGATCATCTCCACGATCACCGGCTTGGCGCTCTTGCCCGCCAGCAGATCGCGCCGCCGCGAATAGAAGATCTTTCGTTGGTAGTCCATCACCTCGTCATAGTCGAGCAGGCTCTTGCGGATCTCGAAGTTGCGTTCCTCGACCTTCTTCTGGGCCTTGGCGATGCCCTTGCTGATCCGCTTGTGATAGATGGGCTGGCCTTCCTCCCAGCCGATCCAGGAGAGGGCCTTGACCGTCCATTCGGGCGCGAAGACCCGCATCAGGTCGTCGTCGAAGCACAGAAAGAACTGGCTGGACCCGGCGTCGCCCTGCCGGCCGGAGCGGCCGCGCAACTGGTTGTCGATGCGCCGGGCTTCATGCCGCTCGGTGCCGAGGATGTGCAAGCCGCCGATCTCGGCCACTCCCGGCCCGAGCTTGATATCGGTGCCGCGGCCGGCCATGTTCGTCGCGATGGTCACGTTGCCCCGCGTGCTGCCGTCCCGGGCCTGATACTGCTGACCGGCTTTGGCCACGATCACAGCTTCGCGGGCGTGCTGCTTGGCGTTGAGCACTTCGTGCTCGACCCCGTATCGCCTGGTCAGCTCGCTGGAAAGCTCTTCGCTTTTCTCGATGCTGATCGTGCCGACGAGGACCGGCCGGCCCGCCGCGCTGATGCGATTGATCTCCTCGACGATCGCTCCAAACTTCTCGTGCTTCGTCTTGTAGATGACGTCCTCCTGGTCATCACGGATGCACGGCTGGTTCGTCGGGATGACGACCACGTCGAGCTTGTAGATCTTCATGAACTCGTCGGCCTCGGTGGCGGCCGTGCCGGTCATGCCCGCGATCTGATCGTAGAGCTTGAAGAAGTTCTGGAGCGTGATCGTGGCCAGCGTCTGCGTCTCCTCCTTGACGGTGACGCCTTCCTTGGCTTCGACCGCCTGGTGCAGGCCGTCCGACCACTGGCGCCCGTGCATGAGCCGGCCCGTGAACTCGTCCACGATGATGATCTTGTTGTCCATCGCCACGTAGTCCTTCTCCCGCTCGAAGACCACGTGGGCCCGCAGGCTCTGCTGGATCAGGTGCGACCACTCCATGTTCGCGCCCGTGTAGAACGAGCCGACCCCGGCGATATCCTGGGCGGCCTTCTCGCCCTCGTTCGTCAGGCGGACCTGCTTGTGGTCGAACTCCACCTCGTAATACTGGACGGTCCGCTCCAACTGGGCGCGGGCGGTCTCCAATTCCTCCTGGGCTTTCTCAATGACTTTCTGGGCCTTCTCGACTCGCGCGCTCTCTTTATCCCTCTTGGCGTCGGAGACTTCCCCCTGCGCATTGGCGATCTTGCGTTCGGCGGTATCGACCTGGTTCTTGACGCGGTCGTAGCCGCTCTGGAGGCCCAGCAACTGCCGGGCCACCTGATCGGCTTTCTTATAGCGAGTGACGTCGTCGAACGCCGGACCGGAAATGATCAGCGGCGTCCGCGCCTCGTCGATCAGAATCGAGTCCACCTCGTCGATGATCGCGTATTGGAGCGGCCCCTGCACCATCTGGTCGAGCGAGGTCTTCATGTTGTCGCGGAGATAGTCGAAGCCGAACTCGTTGTTCGTGCCGTAGGTCACGTCGCACCCGTACTGGTTCTTCCGCTCCTCACCGGCGGTGTCCATATCCGCCTGGATCGCACCGACGGTCATTCCGAGGGCCTGGTAGATCGGGCCCATCCACTCGGAGTCTCGCTTGGCCAAGTAGTCGTTGACGGTCACGATGTGGACGTGGCGGCCCGTGAGGTGGACGAGGTAGACGGCCAGAGTGGCCACCAGGGTCTTGCCTTCACCCGTCGCCATTTCTGCGATCTTGCCTTCGTACAACACTTGGCCGCCGATGAGCTGCATGTCGAAGTGGCGCATGTTGACATTGCGCCGGGCCGCTTCGCGAACGACGGCGAACGCCTCGGGGAGGATCTCTTCGGGCCTTTGCCCGCCGGCCAGTAGGGCCTTGAACTCGGCGGTCTTGGCCAGGAGCGCCTCGTCGCTGAGCTGCTGGAGCTGTTCCTCGTACGCCCCTGCCTCGCGACCAATGGGCATATACCCCTTCACCAGCCGCTCATTCCGCGAGCCGAAGACCTTGTAGAGCAACTTGGTAATCTTATCGAGAGCCATCCTGTTTGTCTTTCTCAAGTAGCACGGGCTTCCAGCCCGTGAAACACACGGCCAAGCCCGCCCTGAGTGAAACGAATGGGGTGGCCGTACTCCGTTCGTCCTGTACCAAGGCGCCAGTATTGCAGAACGGCAAACCGCTGTCAAGAAAGCGGTTGACGCAAACCCCGGCCGTCCACTATACTATATCCTGCGAATCACTGTGAAGGAGGACACAACATGACGGCATCAACCGCCAGCAGATTCGGTTTCTCGCAAAGACGCAAAGACCGCCAAGGGTGAAGATGCATCGCGAGGTCTTTCTTGGCGCTCTTGGCGTCTTGGCGAGAGGAAATTGAATTGGATCGTGGGTTGATTCGGGATTGGAGGATTGGAGACGATGAGAACTCTACTATTGACATTGACCACGTGTCTGTTGGTTTTGCCTGTCCAGGCCAAATACGGTGGCGGCAGCGGCACGGCCCAGAACCCGTACCAGATCGCCACAGCCGCCGATCTCATTTCGCTGGGCGAGACTCCCGATGATTACGACAAGCACTTCCTCCTGACCGCCGATATCGACCTGGACCCGAACCTCCCTGGCCGCAAGGTCTTCGACAAAGCCGTCATCGCACCGGATACTGATTCGGTCAAATCGGACTTTCAGGGAACTCCGTTCACCGGCGTCTTCGATGGCAACCGCCATACAATCTCGCACCTGACGATCAAGGGCGGGAGCTATCTGGGACTGTTTGGCCAACTGGCATCGGGGGCCGAGGTCAGGAACCTGGGGGTGGCGGACGTCGATACAACCGGCTCAGGCAGCTACATCGGTGGGCTGGTGGGGGACAACTATCAGGCGCATGTGACTGACTGCTGCAGCACCGGTGCGGTCAGCGGCAATTCGTCTGTCGGCGGGTTGGTGGGGCGTAACGCGATGACGATCTCGAACTGTTACAACACGGGTCCAGTCACCGGCCGTAGTTCTGTCGGTGGGCTGGTGGGATATCACTATTCGGGTCACATCACTTGCTGCTACAGCACCGGCGTGGTCAGTGGCGGAGACAGTGTCGGCGGGCTCGTGGGCCGGAACGGCGAGTTGAACTTCATCGGGCAGCGGACAGACGCTGGTGATGTGACCTTCTGCTACAGCACCGGCGAGGTTAGTGGCACCTCGTACGTCGGCGGGCTGGTGGGCAACAACTGTCGTGGGCCTGTGACGGGTTGTTTCTGGGATATCGAGACCTCAGGCCAGAACACAAGTGACGCGGGCACAGGCAAGACAACGGCCGAGATGCAGACGGCCGTAACATTCCTCGCCTGGGGCGCGTGTGGCAATCCGCCAGTCTGGACCATTGACGACGGCACAGACTATCCGAGGCTGCGATGGGAAAACAAGCCTGGAAGGTTAATTGAACCACGCCTTTCCGACTTCCTGAAGGGCGCAGGGACACCTGACAGTCCCTACCTCATCTATACCCTCATAGATCTCGATGTGATAGCCAAGTTCCCCTGTGAGCAGGATAAGCATTTCAGACTGGCGTTTCTTGCAGGCGAGGGAACACAAGAGAACCCTTATCTGATCGACGCCGCCAGTGAGCTCAATCTGATTGGCATGCTGCAAAAGGAATGGGACAAGCACTACAAGCTCATGGCGGATATTGACCTGTCGGCATTTGACGGCAAGGACGGCAGACCTACGTTCAAAGTCATCGGGAGTCAGGCTACTCCCTTCACCGGCATCTTTGATGGCAACGGCCATGCGATCTCGCACCTGACGATCACAGGGGAAAGTTACCTCGGACTTTTCGGCCAATTGGCGTCAAGAGCCGAGGTCAGAGACTTGGGGGTAGTGGATGTCAACATCAGCGGTTCCTACTATGTGGGCGGGCTCGTGGGGAGGAATGATGGCACTTTGATCCGGTGCTACAGCGCCGGTGAGATCAATGGTACTCATTATGTTGGGGGATTGGCAGGGCACAATAGCGGCACCATGGCCGAGTGCACCAGCGCCGGCACGGCGGGCGGCATTGGAGACTGCGTCGGCGGACTGGCGGGGAGAAACACGGGTACTGCGACTCAGTGCTGCAGCAGCCGTGCGGTCAGCAGCAGCGGTGTCAACGGATATGTCGGCGGGCTGGTGGGGCTCAACGATAACGGAGTTATGACTGGCTGCTACAGCACCGGTCCGGTCAGGGGTAATGACTTCATCGGCGGGGCGGTGGGTTACAGCGATCGTGGCTCTGTGACCCAGTGCTACAGTATCGGTGCGGTACGTGGCGAACGCTACATCGGTGGGCTGGTGGGCACCACCTACTTTGGTATCGCTTCGAACAGCTTCTGGGACATCCAGTCATCAGGCCAAGCCATAAGCGCCGGCGGCACAGGCAAGACCACGGCCGAAATGCGGATGACCAAGACATTTCTCGACGCTGGCTGGGACTTCGTGGGCGAGACGGCCGATGGGACGGAGGACCTCTGGTGGATTCTCGAAGGGAAGGACTATCCGCGTCTGTGGTGGGAAGCCCGGAATTGATGATTGATGATTTTTGATTGATGATTGAAGCGGAATACGGAGAGGACTCGATTTCTCGCAAAGACGCGAAGCTCGCCAGGCTCAGGATACAGAGTTGATGCGCTCGCGGCCCAGAGGCGGTGTTCCGTATTTTCATATTGGCCGCGAATCTGGTAGAATGGGGCAGAAGAAGTCGTCCGGCCGGGGTGGGCGACGATGAATGCGATGGAATACGAATCCTGATCGTCAGGAAGCAGAAGGAATCCGGGAATGAAACGATTCTTCACTCTGGAATACTGGCAGGATGACGGTTGGCTTGTCGGGCGGCTGAAGGAGGTCCCCGGTGTCTTCAGTCAAGGCAAGACCCTGGAAGAATTGAAGGAGAACATCGCCGATGCCTACCACATGATGCTGGCGGAGCATGAAGCCGACGAGAAGCGGGAGGGAGCCAAGTGCACTGAGGTAGGGGTCGAGGTTTGAAGCGAGCCGCCCTGATCCAAGACCTCATCAAGAACGGCTGCTACCTGAAGCGCCACGGTAGCAAGCACGATATCTACGCCAATGCCAGAACCGGCAGACAGGCACCGGTTCCAAGACACGCCGAGATCAAGGATTCACTCGTGCGGCTAATCAGAAAGCAACTTTCGATATAGAACTCCTGCAGACTGGGTGGCATGGCAAGCGGAGCGTGGCGAGGCGTGCCTTCTCTGTCATGCTGAACGAAGTGAAGCATCTGGGCAACAAATGGAACCGACGCCCGTTGTCATGCCCGGCCCAGATCCTTCGCTGCCGCTCAGGATGACAAAACGCGATTGACGTGCCATCATGATGAATAGAGTCGCGCTCCGAACCACCAATCTCACCCATTAACTTACGCCGGGCAGAGTTTTCACGTTCGCCGTTTTAACCTTCTGCCGCTCTTTCCGCCTTTGCCGCCCTTGCCCTTTCGCTCCACCTTGCGCTGGGCCTTGTGGGTGCGGACGTGCGGCTGGGTCTTGCCTCCACCCAACGGCTCTGCGGGGACGACGTTCAGCCTCCGCGCGGGCACGTCCACAGAGGCAATGCAGACCCGTATCGGCCGGCCCAGGCGTATGGCTTCTCCGGATCGCTCGCCCACGATGCATTGGGCGAGCTTGTTGAATCGCCAGTGATCCGGGCCGAGGTCTTCGAGCTTGATGAGCCCATCGATGCCGTACTTCTCCGATTGCGCGAAGACCCCGAAGCCGGTCAGGCCCGTGACGACACAGGCCAGCTCGTCGCCGATGTGCTTGCTGAGCATTTGCAGGATCAGCACGGCCGTCAGCTCCTTCTCGGCGTCGTCGGCGCGCTCTTCCGTGAAGGTGATGTGGTTGCCGACCTCGAACAGATCCTGGCCGGCGGCGATCTGCTTCGCCAGTTCGACCCGGTCTTCGAGGTAGAACTGCAATTGCCGATGAACGAGCAAATCCGCGTAGCGGCGGATCGGGCTGGTGAAATGGCAGTAATGCCGGGAGGCCAGGGCGTAGTGCCCGATGTTCGTCGGGGCGTACAAGGCCCTCTCCAGGCTCCTGAGCACCACGATGTTCACGGCCAGGGCCTGCTCCGTGCCTTTGACATGGTCCAGAACGGCCTGCATCGCATGGCGGTCGGGACTTCGCGGCATGGCGAACCCCATCGCCTTGAGCAGCTGGGACATGTTCTTGAGACTCAGGATATCCGGGTCGGGATGGATGCGACGCATGAAAGCCACGTTGAGACGGTCGAGGAGCGAGGCGACCGCTTCGTTGGCCTCCACCATGAACATCTCGATGATCGTATGAGGGTAGCTGGTGTCCGCCGGATGCGCGTCGGCGACCCGGCCCGATTCGTCGAACACCAGCTCCGGCTCGGGCAAATCGAGGTGGAGCATCCCCTCCTTGGTCCGGCGTGCCTCGATCCGCCGGGCCAGCGCTTCCATGTTGCGAAGCAGGGCCATCACCGGGCGCTTGGCACCTTTCGTGTGGCCTTTCAAGACCCGGTCCGTCTCTTCATAAGTCAACCGGGCGGTCGAGCGGATGACGCTATTGGCGAACCGCCGGGAGATGACCCTGGCATCCGCATCGTAAGTCATATACGCGCTCTTGGTGAAGCGCCCCTGGTCGGGCTGGAGGCTGCAAATGCCGTTGCTCAGGACTTCCGGCAGCATCGGAATGGTCTTGCCGGGCAGGTAGACCGTGTTGCCACGGAGCTTTGCCTCCTCGTCGAGCGGCGAGCCCTGCCCGATGAACTGGCTGACATCGGCGATATGAACGCCAAGGACCCAGTTGCCTTGTGAATCCGTTTCGAGACTGATCGCGTCGTCGAAATCCTTCGCATCCGGCGGGTCGATGGTCACGATCACCCTGTCGGTGATGTCCTCGCGCCCCTCCGTCGGCTCGGCATTGAAGGACCTGGCGGCCGACCGCGCCTGTTCCAGGCATTCGGCCTCGAACTCGCCCGGCAGGTGGAATTGATGGATGACCGACCGGATCTCCGCGTCGTACTGCCCGGATCGGCCGAGCACCTCGATGATGACGCCGCGGGCCAGGGACTTCTCGCTCGGATAAGTGAGGATCTCGACAACGACTTTGTCTTTCTCGCGGGCGTTCTTGGCGGTGATGTCCTCGACGACAATCGGCTCGAAAAACGACGTGCCGTCGGGCTGGACCAGCCATGCCTCGGGATGCCGCATCAGGGTGCCGACGAACCGGTTGTTCGCCCGTTCCATCACCTTGATGATCTCGCCGGTGTAGCGGGTGTCCGGGCCGCGCCTGCCCTTGTGGTTGACCTTGGCCAGCACGACGTCGCCCGTCATCGCATCGCCCGTGCCGTCGGGCGGGATGAACAGGTCGCCGTGCGCATTCGGCGCCGACGGGCAGACGAACCCAAACCCCTTGGGATTCCGGCGGAAATGCCCGACCACCTGGCCCGCGATGGAGGGCAGCATGATGACGTTGCCCGCGCCGATAATCACGTGGCCGGCCTGGCGCAGCTCGTCGAAGGCCGTCCTGAATTCCGGAAAGTTCTCCTCGCCGACTCCGAGCGCGTTGGCCAACTGCGCCAGCTTGAGCGGCTGGTACTCGTCACGCTTGAGGAACTTGAGAATCCGATTCTTGTAGACTTGAGGCATCCGTGCTCTCCCAAAACTCGACTTCTGCAAAATGGATGTTGGGCCTATATTCTTCAAGGAAATCTGTTCTTCGATTTCCTTGAAGAATGGACCTGACTTGTGCTTTATCAACCGGCCGCGGTTGGGAAGAAAAAATCGTGAAGCAGATTTTTTTCCTTCCCAAAGTAGGCCCAACATCCATTTTGCAGAAGTCCGACCCAAAGAAACAGCACCCAATCGACTGTCCATTCGATCGGGTGCTGTGGATTATTCGGTCACCATCGTGGTTATCCGAGACAGGGCACAAAGCCCGCGCTGCCGCCGTTAGGCCTGTTTCGGCTGCGGTGCGGCGGCCGGCTTGGCCTTCAGGGCGTTGAGCTTCTTGGCTAAGCGGGACTTCTTGCGGGCGGCCGTCTTCTTGTGCATCGTGCTCGTGGTGCCCGTTTTGTCCAGCTTCTTGACCAGGGTCCGGAACTGCTCCTCGGCCGTCGCCACGTTGCCTTCGTCCAAAACCGCCTCCAAACGCTTGACCTGGGTCTTCACCTGGCTCCGGCGCGACCGGTTGAGCGTCTTGCGCCTCACGTTCTGCCGAACTCTCTTCTTCGCCGACAACGAATGTGCCACTGGGATCTCCTGAATACTCTTTTATCGAAAACTGCTCACTGAGAGGTTGGTTCTGGTCTACGTTCTCTATGACGCCTCTGGCCTGGACTTGTCCGAGCCGGCCCGCAATCGGTCTACCCGGGCACTGACGTCTTTATATCCGAAGTCCAGTTGCGCGATTCTCCGATAGAGGTCCAGGGCCTTTTCCTTGTGACCCTGCTCTTCGTACGCACGGGCCAAATTATACCGCAGTTCCTTGGCCAGTCCATCATCTTTTACTTCGTGCGCATCGATGGCCTGGGTGAAGACGTCAATCGCATCAGCATACCATGCCTTCAGAAAGAAGCAAGAGCCGATTTTTGCCATCGCGGAGATCTTGCGTCGGGGGTCCTTCTGCGCCTCCTGGAACAGAGGGATGGCCTCGTTGTACCGCTTGTTCTGCATCAGCCGCAGCGCGTATTCGTATTTGGGGGCCAAATCCGTGGGGTAGTTCTCCACGCAAAGCCGGTAGTGCTCCAGCTCTGCCTCGTTTAGCCTGGCCGCCAACTCAGCCTTTTGAGTCTTGGCTTGGGCGTCTTGCGGCTGGCTTTCAAGCTGCCTGCGGACCTCGCGCAGCTTGCGTTTGAGCTGCCGAATCGTGAGCAGACCCGCCCGTTCCTTGAAACTGAAGTTGTGCCGGCCGACGTAGGCGTCCTCCAACAGTTGGATCGCCTCATTTTCCGCTTCGTCCGTCTCCAGGTCCGCCAAGGCTTCGGCCAGACCGAAGACATTCTTCGGCTGCTCCGGCTCGCGCGCGTATGCTTTTCGGGCATCCTCCACGGCCAACACCCGGTAGTCCTGGGTTTTGATCACCCGGTCCTGGGCGTACATCTTGGCCTGCGTCTCCTGGTCCCGGATCGATTGGCGGAAATCGCCATCCATGTCGTACTTGCCCTTGGACATCGTCAGCTCGGCGGAGAGGTTCTTGAACTCATCCGCCAACTCCTTGTCCTCCGGCCTCATGCGACTGGCCCGCTGGCAGGCCGCCACCGCCTTGTCATACTGGCCCAGCGCCTTGTACGAGTCCTTCAGCACCAGGTACGTGTGCAGGGAGGGCTTCTCGACCGCGTTGTTCGTCTGGAAGATCAGATTGGCGATCCAGTGGGCCGTCCGCCTGTACCCACCTTCGATCGCGGCCTTGAGCATGGCTTCGGCGTACGCCAGGTTGTCCGGGTCCTTGACGAAGAGGAATTCGGCGTTGAGCATCTGCTCCAGAGGAGTCTTGCCCCGCATCCGCTTGACACGGTCCATCATGGAGGGCTTCTTGCCGCCCTTGCCCCGCCGCTGCAAGCCCAGTTCACAGAGCGGCAGATGGCCCTCTTCCAGCGCGTCCGGGGCCCGGATCAACCCATTCAAATACATGTCGATGGCAAAATCGTACTGCTTGCTGTCGGCGGACGCCCGGGCCTTGGCAAAGAACGTCTTGGCCTCGGCCAAATCGTGTGCGTCGGCCGCCCCTACCACGGCCGCCTCCGATTTCTTCTCTTCGGCAATCTGGCTCAAAACCGCGAGACCATCCGCTTCGGTTTCCGTTTCCCGCGGCGCCGTCTCACTCTGTGCGGCCGGACGCATGGATAGGCCGAGCTTGGTTCGAAGCCGCTTCATGTCCTTCAACAGCTTCCTGTCGTTCGGCTTGAGGAGAATGGCCCGCTGGCAGGCGGCGGCCGCCCGGTTGAGCTGCCCCACCGCGGCATAGGAATCCTTCAAAAGGATATAGAGATCGACCAGGGGCTTCTTGGCGTTGTTGTTGGCTAAGAACATCAAATCGGCCATCCACCGGGCGGCCTCCTTGTAACCCCCTGCCACGGCCGCCTTGAGCACAGCCTCGCCATAGGCAAGGTGTTCCGGGTCCTTCGCCAGCAGGTACTCGGCGTTGAGCATCTTGTCGAGGGGGCTATCGCCGGCATGGAGCCGCTGATTCACCTCGTCGGCCGTGGGCTTGGCCCCGCCCCGCTCCAACCGTTGCAGGGCGAGGACCCGAAGCTCGATGTGGCCCGCGGAGATATCGTCGGGCGCCAGCCGAAGGCCCTCGATGTAGGCATCGACGGCACGGTCAAAATCACCCGCCTCAGCCGCCTGGCGAGCTTTGTCGAAGTGCGCCTTGGCTTGCGATTGTGCTGGAGCATCCGGTTCAGGCATAGTGTCGTTAAGTCGTTATCTTTTCAAATGATGTATCACTTTCATCGTAGTCTTCGGCCCGATTCTGTCAATGAATAAATGCTTGCGTACAGATTCCGCCCGTGTTATAACTGGACTTTTGCAAAATGGACATCGGGCCTACTTTGGGAAGGAAAAATCTGCTTCACGATTTTTCCTTCCCACACAGTGACTGATGGACAGGGTACGGGTTGGGCCAATTCTTCAAGGAAATCGAAGAATGAGATTTCCTTGAAGAATATAAGCCCAATGTCCATTTTGCAAAAGTCCAGTTATAAGAACACCCGGGACAGCCGCCGCGTCAGGAAGGCTCGGCCGAAGCCCCGAAGAATTATCCGTTCTGGAGAAAACCTGTATGAGGACAGCCCTCGAGCAATACGATCCGCAGATATACGAACTGATCCGACAGGAAGAAGCGCGACAGAGCGGCTCGATCCGCCTGATTCCGTCCGAGAATTACGTCTCCCGGGCCGTGATGATGGCCACTTCGAGCTGCTTGACGAACAAATATGCCGAGGGCTACCCCGGCAAACGATACTACGAAGGCCAGCAGGTCACGGACCTGATCGAAAAAGTGGCCCAGGACCGCGCCAAGAAGGTCTTCAAGGCCGACCACGCCAACGTCCAGCCGTATTCAGGGTCCGTGGCGAACCTGGCCGCCTACGCCGCTCTCATCCAGCCACACGACACGATTATGGGAATGTCCCTCGTCCACGGCGGACACCTCACCCACGGCTGGAAGGTCTCGCTGACCAGCAAGTTCTTCAATTCGGTCTCCTACGAGATCAACACCGAGACCGGCCGGCTCGACTATGACAAGATCCGCGACTTGGCCAAGAAGCACCACCCCAAGATCCTCATCTCCGGGGCCACCGCCTATCCGCGCACCATCGACTTCGAGATTTTCGGCCAGATCGCCAAGGAGGTCGGGGCCTATCACGTCAGCGACATCGCCCACATCGCCGGACTCGTCGTGGCGGGCATCCACAAGAGCCCCGTCCCCTACGCCGACATTGTTTCGACCACGACCCATAAAACCCTGCGCGGCCCGCGCGGCGGCATGCTGCTGTGCCGCGCGGAGCACGCCGACAAGGTGGATCGGGCGGTCTTTCCCGGTCTGCAGGGTGGTCCGCACATGCACACTCTCACGGCGATCGCCGTGGCGCTGGCCGAGGCCGATACGCCGGAGTTCGTGGCCTATGCCAAGCAGATCGTCAAGAATGCCAAGGCCCTCGCTGAGAAGCTGCTCGAATATGGTTTCAACCTCGTTTCCGGCGGGACCGATAACCATCTGATGCTGATCGACCTTCGGAACAAGGGGATTCCAGGCAAGAAGCTGGCCAAGGCCCTGGATCGGGCCCGGATCGTCACGAACTACAACACCATTCCGGGCGACACGGCCCCGCCGTTCAACCCGAGCGGCCTGCGCCTGGGAACGCCGGCCATCACGACGCGCGGGTTCAAAGAGCCGGAAGCCCAGCAGATCGCGGCCTTCATTCACCGCGTCACGGAGAATATCGACAAAGAATCCGTGATCGAAGAAGTCGGCAAGGAAGTGCTGCTATTGTGTTCGCAGTTCCCGGTGCCCGAGCACTTCATCATCCCGAACCGCAACGGCGGCCGGCAGTAAGCAACTGATCGCGGGGACCACGGGTGGCATCGTCGAGGCCGAAGGCCTCGGTGACGGTTGTGTCGCGGGCTTCCAGCCCGCGATTCGAGGGCGGGACGCCCTCGACACGAACCTTGGCGATGGTCCTCCGGATCAGATAAAGAGAGTTCGTGGGCGGCGTAGAGCAGCGGTATGGGGTCGGAAAGTCTGACAGCGGCTATTCTCGGATTGAACGACGGCGGTCAGCGTCTGCTCGAAGCGGCGGCCTCGACCGGCTGCTTTCAGATCAAGGCCGTGGCCGACCTGGACCCACAGAAAGCCGAAAAAGCCGCCGCCGAGCACCACTGTGACGCCTACAGCGACTACCGGCAGCTCATCGTGCAAAACCAGGTCGATTGCCTGTTGGTGGCCGCTGAAGCCTATACCTGCGACGAGCAATTGAAGGGGGCGATCCACAAGAAACTCAACGTCCTGAAGCTGGCACCGCCGGCAAGAACGTTCGCAGAGACGCTCGAATACGTGCGGATGGCCGAAAGCGAAGGAGTGCAATTCGCGGTGGCCAACCCGGCGCGGTTCCAGAGCAGTTTCATGGCCGCACAGGAGATGATCTCGCAGGGCCGGATCGAGCATCCGTTCCTCATCTCGGCTTCGTGCAGTTTCGGCGCCGCCGATAGAAGCGGCTGGCGGGCGGACCCGACCCTCGCCGGCGGAGGCGTTCTTCTGTACGACTGCTACCCACTGATCGACCAGCTTCTGTCGAGCTTCTCCCTGCCGGAGCAGGTCTACGCCCTGAAGACCAACCAGGCCCCCGACAAACAGCAGCGGCTCTGCCTGACGGAGGACACCGCCCTTGTGTCCATGAGGTTCACCGATGCCCTGATGGGCAGCATCGTCGCCACCCGGCGCAATGACGTCGGGCCGCACAGGGTCTCGATCGAGATCCACGCCAACCAGGCCCGGCTGACCGTCACGCGGGACCAAGTCGAGCTCAGGACGCAGGACGGCCGCAACGACCTGAAATGGCAGTACGATGAGGATGAGCAGGTCGTGGCGGGGCGTCTGCTGACCAGCTTCGCGAAAGGCTTGCGGGCCCCCCAGGAGCATCCCTTCGCCGGCGGCGGCGCCGAGAGCCTCAGGACCATGGCTGTGCTGGAGGCCGCCTACCTGTCGGCCAAAACCGGTTTTCCGGAGGAACCGGCACGCATCCTGCGGCTGGGAGGGGCTCCCCCAATGCAGAATGCAGCGGTTGGGGGCCCCGGACCCGCCCGCGCGGGGACAAGTGTTTGACACGGGGTTGGGAGGAGGGTATTCTGACACCGGGTCGTATGGATCCACAGTTTACTATTTCCGATTTACCATTGCCGCGGCGCCAGGGAGTACGCCACACGGGTGACCTCGGCGTGGGGGACGATCGTCAATAGTCAATTGTAAATAGGAAATCTCAGATTCTGGGAGGTACGTCATGAAGAATACGATTTACGCCGTCGTGATCGCCATTTGCATCCTCGGAGCCGTGCTGGTGTTCATGCACAGACGCTCCGCGGGCAACGGCAGCATCGACTCGATCTCCGACACCAAGATGATCTGGGTCAAGTGTGCCAAGTGCAACCAGAGCTACGAGATGAGCGAGAAGCAGTACTACAAAGAAGTTCAAGAGAAGGCCAAGGCCAATCCTTCGCCGATGCCGATCACCATGCCCCTGACGTGTGAGAAGTGCGGGAAAGACGGGGTCCGCAAGGCCTTCAAGTGCGAAAAGTGCGGCGAGGTCTTCTTTGCGAACAGCGTCCCGGCGGACTTCGAAGACCGGTGCCCCAAGTGTAAGCACAGCGCCATTGAGGACGGCAGGAACGCGAAGAGGTCAGGCGTAAGCCAATAGTCGTACCGCAACCAGCCCACCAAGACACGGGGCCCATGTCGATGGACATGGGCCCCGGCTTTTATAACCCACTCACAGTCCGCTGGTCTGCCCAGCGACAAACCTTGACCGCTACTGAGGCTTGGCCACACGGATGTCATCGAAATAGAGGTGACCGGCGCCGTCCGCCGACGGGTTCTTACGGTCGCCGACCCCGAGGTAGAGCTTCTTGACCTTGGCGAGGTTCACGCCGGTGAAGCTGCTCAGCGGCACCTTCCACTCGGTCCACGTGCTCGTCAGCACGGCTGCCGGATCGGAATTGGGAACCACGGCGGTCTTGCCGGCGCTGTCCTGCACGGCCACGTACAGTTCGCCCTGGCTGTTGCCGGGATGGTCGGCCCCGATCTTGGCCACCTGCCACGCGCCAGCCGAGACGTTGCCGGTCGTGGTGATGCCGGAGAACGAGGCGGTCGTGGGGACGTTGGCGTTGTGGCTGGTCAGCGCCAGCCCGACGTAGATGGTGGCAGCGGTCATGTTGATCGTCTGCGGGTTCCAGGACATCGCCGTCCACTTGACGCCGTCCGTGGAGTAGTAGCCGTTGAACGTGGCGCCGGATCGCTCCAGCTTGACCCAGACGGGAGTCACCAGAGCGATCTGCTCGGGCGTCGCGACCGTCGTGTCACTGGTGGCGAGGGCATCCGTCACCGCCCGGGCCTGGAAGCGAACCCCATTGCCCGGCGAGGCAAAGACGATCGCGAATCGCGAGCCGGCGTCAAGACTCTCACGGATCATCACGCCGCCTTTGGCCCACGGGTCGCTGTTTTCGATGCTCTCGACCTTGGCCATGATCGTGCCGTTGCCGGCGAGCGATTTGTAGGCGAAGCGGCACTGGTCCGCCGTGCCGTAGATGTCCGTGCCCCAGGCGCTCATCGTCATCGCGCCAGGACCGTTCTCAACGAAGGACGCCGGATTGCCCCGGAACCAGACGACCAGGTCGCTGACATCGCTGACCGTCCAATCCTCCGGCGACGCCCACTCCCTTTCGGCCTCGCTGTAGAACGGCGAGTTGACATTGTTGTACTCGAGAGGCATCGACTGCCTGCCGCCGTGGACAATCGTTCGCTCGGCAAACGGAGCCACCAGGTACCCGACAATCGACCCGCTGGTGCCAGCGGTCATGCCGTCGATCCAAGCATCGTAGATACGCTGGTTATCGTCGTTGTAGCTCTCGAAGTCATCCACGACCAGGAAGTCGGCCACGGTGAAGCTCCAGACAGCCCCCTTCCACGGGCTGCCGGCGAGGCCCTCGTGGACCTCATCGATCCGCCAGTAGTAGGTCTGCCCCCACACGAGGGTCTCCGAGGGAGTGAAGCTGGCGTCTGCCTGGCGGCCTTGATACACACCCAGCGGGATAGCAGGCGTGGCGTTCTGCACGGCGCCGGCATCGGTGCCGAAGTACACGTCGTGCTCGGTCGCATTGACACCTTTGGTCCACGTCAGAGGCGCGGCATGTTTCTCATCGGGCGTTGCCGTATCCATCGGGCTCGGGTCGCGGGCCAGGTTCGGATCGCCCGACATGACGACCTGGATCTCCGAGGCCGCCAGGGACCGGTTGTAGATCCGGACGTCATCGAGCATCCCGCCCCACATAGCGGTGGCGTTCTCTCTTCCGCCGATCGCGACATAATAGAGGTTCTTGGCGAGGGCCGTGGCGCCTCGATTCTCGGCATCCAGCCGCCCGTTGAGGTGGAATTTCTGGTTATTCCCCGGATCGGGCACGGTGTAATCGAAGGTCAGAGCTACGTGGGTCCACTCCGTAGTGGGCAGACCGGTCTTTGTGACAAGGCCGGGAGCAGCACCGGTGGTGCGGAACTGCAAATAACGCGTCACGCCATTGTCGAGCCGGAAGCTGTATGAGGCGTTCCAGCCGCCGTGCCGAATGGGGGCGTCATAGCCGGCGCCGCCGTACAACCACATCGCCACGGTACCCATCGTGGCGATGTCTAGACTCGGGCTGTAGGGAACGTAAACGCACTGATCCGTGCCGTTGAGATTCAGCACTCCGGTGGGGCCGTTGGCGTAGGGCCGTGTATCAACGGTCGTCAGGCCGGCGTTGTTCACGGGCCGGCCGTGATTCTCATTGCCGCTGATGTCCAGGAAATTGCCCTCGAACGTCCACCAGCCCACCAGGTTGGGATCGCCGGAGGCTGTGGTCTCGAAACTCCATACGTCGCCTTTGTGCATCGCGGCGCCGTCGGATTCGTCCACGCGCCAGTAGTAGATGGTATCGTTCTTCAGGGGCTCGGGGGTGTAGTTCGGGTCCGTTCTGACGCCCTTGTCGGCGTCGGTGGCCCCGGCGACTACCTTGGTTTGGTCAATCCCGAAGTAGACGCGGTGGGACACGGCGCCCGTACCCGGCGCCCAGCTCAGAACCCTATTGCGATTCACGTATTGGGCTCCATCCGGCGGATTGGGAACGGCCGCTTTCGGGGAAGCGACCGTGAAGCTCCAGATGTCGCCTCGCCAAATCTTGTCCGGGTGCACGTCATTGACCTCATCGACCCGCCAGTAGTAGGTCGTGCCTGGGACCAGACCCGTCACCAGATAATTCGGATCGGTCGTCAAGCCTTTGTCGGCCCTGGCGTCGCCTGTGTTCACGTCGGCGATCTGATCGCTGAAGTACAGGTGATGGCCATTGGCATAGGCCATGTTCGACCCTTGCCACCACTCCAGCCGCACCGTCGTCGTGCTAACCGTAGCCCCGTCTTTCGGGGTGGGGTCCGTCGCCGGCTTGACGCCCGCGATCGTTTTGATCTCGACCGGGTTCAGGGCACGGTTGTACATGCTGCCTTCGCCGATCCTGCCCTGGAAGAACCAGCGGCCGGCCGGCTGGGTGTAGGTCTCCGCGCCGAGGAACAGCGGGCCGGTATTCGAAGTCAGCGGGTTGGCCGAGCGATTCTCGGCATCCAGCTTGCCGTTGACATAGATCTTCTGGTTGTTGCCCGGGGCGGCCACGTCAAAGGTCACCGCGACGTGAATCCACTGCGCCAGCGGGATGCCCGTGCTGGAGTTGAGGGCATTGACAGTGTCGCCACCGCGGCTGCGCCAGTTCAACTGCCGGTACGTCACCGGGTCATCGTCCAAACGGACAGCCAGGTTCTTCCAGGCATTGCCATCGCCGGAGACCCCCTTGCAGAAGAGGGCGTCCGCCGGCGTGCCGGTGTAGTAGATCCACATCTCGTAGGTCATCGCGTTGGTCAGATTCAGGCTGGGGCTGTTCTCGACGCGCAGAAAGGCGCTCGTGCCGTTCAGCTCGATCGCATAGGTCTTGCCCGGGCCGGCGTTCGTCGTCCACGTGGCCCCGCCCATGAGAGTGGCATGGTTATTGTTGCCGCTGCCGTCGTGGGCGGTTCCGCCGGCGCCTTCATCGAACGGCCACCAGGCCACCAGACCCGTGCTGAGATCGACCGTGGCTGCCTGGGCCCCGCAGACGCACCCCAAGATCAGCACAAGAAATGCCAAACACGTTCGTTTTCTGTACATACCTGTCCTCCTTCAGAACTTGCTGTGCCGGTTCATTTGAGTGTCTTATCGTGTAGTTGCACCTATGGCGGCATGTTTCTCTCTCGTCAACTCCAGGGCCGGCTCGGCAAACAGGGCCCAGCCATACTGATAGTCCCCAGGATGGGTTGTGACCAGCGTCAAGAAGCGGTCGTTCGGTCCGAGTCGCATGTCAATACGTCCCGACTGGGACGGCGCCGCCGCCAAATTGGCGTGAAAGTGAACCCGGCCGTCCACCAAGACCCAAAAATCGACCTTGATGTCGGCCGGGTCCCTTCCTCTGCAAAACGGCACGACCGATTCCGACACGCCGCACAGCGCCACGAAGCGATCGATTTCCACCCCGGGCATCGCGTGGCGAATTGCGTCTAAGTCGAATGTTATCCCGGCATTCGGATGCATCCCGATGGATGGGTTCGCTCCGGTGTTGTACGTCCGACCGGCCAGACGCCCGAACTGAGCACCCAGTGAGCCCGACTCAAAAATGGCTCCATTGATGATCGTTTCGTAGGACTTGCCGCACGTCTTCGGGCACTCGTCAAAATTGATGCCCGTGGACGTCACGACGGCGGCGCCGTCGTTGCTGTCCGGGACGAAGACACCGTCAACAAAGGGAAGCGACGGCACCGATTGGAACCCATTGTCGTCCCTCTTGAGAACCTTGCGGCCGGAGAAGAACCGACCCGTGGAAGCGTCGAGGCCCTGGCCCCAGACGCCGGTGTCCAGGCCATTGCCCGCTCCCACCATGTCCGCCAGGCTCAGCCGCTTGCCGGGGATGCCGAATCCCCCCGCCGCCGGCATGGTGCGTGAGAACAGGCGGGGCCTGTCCCGCAAGGGGACTCGGGTCGCCCGCCCCTCGGCATCGACAGTTATCGCCTCGTCCTTGACCAGCCGCTGGCGAGCCCCGGCGGCCACTGCACCGCCCAGGTGCTCGAACTCGATCCTGCCGTCAAAGACGTGGATCTCCGTGTTGCCGGCGTCGCCCGCCAGCAGCCCAAATTCCGTTCCAAAATCCACCACACTGGACCCCGGCGTCCGGACGACAAAGCCCGTCGCCGCAGGAGGCACCGCGGCCGTGATCCAGCCGCTCTCCAGGAACATCCGGTTGGTGGTCCGCAGATCGAACGTGCTCGGGGCCTGCACCAGGACCTCGGCCCCTTTCTGGAGCCTGATCCGGGCATACCCTTCTTCCAACGTCCTGCGCCCCACCCGCAACTGGCCCGTCGGCTCGATGGGGACATCCCACTTGGCGTCGGCCGAGCCGGCCAGGACGCCGAGGGTTCGATTCGCATAGAGGTACAGGCCGACGATCGACAAAGCCCCCAATACCAGCAGACAAATCGCCGCTGCCTTGACCAGTTTGGCGCCCGCCGCGGCGGCCCGTTGCACCGTATGGGCGGCCCCTTCGATAGCGGCCCAGAGATCCCAGCCCGTCCCCGCCGATTTCGACTCCAATCGCTCGCGCTGCTGCTGGGCAAGGAATTCGGCCAGCTGCTGACTCGCAAAACGTTCGATCTCGCGAATTCTCTCTGCGCCGGGTGTCTCAGGTTCGACGCGTAAAGCGCCGGTGGCTTCGGTCACGCCGCATTCCGCGTCCATGAGGGTTTCGGCCCTGGGCAGCCCCCCCATAAGATCCACCAGACCGACGTGGGTCGTAATGATCTCCAGGTAGTAGGCCCGGGCCTTGTCATTCGTGGCGATTTCGTGGTCGAGCTGCGTGAATTGCTCCGGCGCGATCGTGCCGTCGAAAGAACGAATGACCCATTCGGCGAAGTCCGGCGGAATCTGCCCAGCGCAGCTCATGCGAGCTCCTCCGAACCGACGGCCCGGCGCACGCACCGCAGCAGCGCCTCGTGAATGCGGGCGATCCTCTTATAGATGCTCTGAACGGACCGGCCCATCTGTTGGGCAATGCTCCGGGGGGTTAGCTCGTCTTGGTAACGCTTGCAGATCAATTCATAGTCCTGCGGATTGAGCTTGCGGATGCACAGGCGCAGGGCCTGCGTCCGGCCGTCGATCTGTTCGAGGAACGGGCCGGACTCGCTGTGCAGCAGCTCCATCGCCCTCTCACTGAAGCGAAGGCTCCGCACGGAATGCCGCTTACGCACGCTGAGGATCTGGTATTTGGCGACCGTGATGCCCCACGCCACAAAGCTGGTGCCCCGCTGGAAATCGTCGAACTTGGACCACATCAGCAGGACCGTCTCTTGAAACAGGTCGTCCGCGTCCTGGTGGTTCGGGACCGTCGCCAGGATAAAGGCGTAGATCCGCTTCTGGTTCGCCATCAGCAGCCGCAGAAACTCATTTGTCTTCGAAGACTCAGTCATAAGAGGCCTTACAGGGGAATATCCCGAGGGGCGCACAATTCAACCTCAAAATATCACGGGAGCGTCCCCTTCGGCATCACTCAGGGCAAGCTCCGCCACACGGACTGGCGTATCGATGCATAGAAACAACCGGGGCCTGTGCTGTGAGGACACAGGCCCCGGTTCCTGTCATGGCCGCCAATACCACGGAGCGGTCGTCCTGCGGCTTACGGCGCCGCAGGCTTGCCGAACCCGATATCGTCAATGTAAAGCATTCCGGCGCCGCCCGCCTTCGGACTGGCCTTATCACCGACTCCGAGCGTGATCTTCTGCACGGCCGTCAGGTTCAGACCCGTCAGATTGCTCAGGGGGATTTGCCACGGTGTCCAAGCAGCCGTAGCACTGGCCGACGGATTCGGGTTGACCACCGTCTTGGTCTTGCCCGCCTTGTCTTCCACCGTCAGGTACAACGACGCCGGACCATTGGTGGGCATGACCATGCCGATAGCCACGTCCTGCCACGAGCCGGTGACCGTGCCCGTGGTGGAGACATTCGAGAACTCCGCCGTGGTAGTCAGGGCCGCGTCATGGCTGCACAGGGCCAGGCCAATCAGGACCGGATTGGTCATCGTGATCGTCTGGGCCGTGCCCAACTGCTTCCAGGTCTTGCCATCCGCGGAGATGGAACCGGTGAAGCTGTTGCCCTTGCGCTCGACCTTGACCCAGTACGGAGCCGCCACAGCCGGCGCGGCCTTGTCGTCGTTGGTCGAGGCCCCGGCGGCCGTCAGACGCCGCTGGAAGCTGGCGCCGTTGCCGGCGCCGGAGCCGCCCGCCGTGATGGGCATGAAGGCATGGGTCGAGCCGGTGTCAATGCTCTGCCGGATCATCACGCCGCCTTTGGCCCAGACGTTGGTGTTGACGATGCTGTCCACGCGGGCCACGATCGAGCCGTCGCCATTGAGCGACTTGTAGGCAAAGCGGAACTGGTCGCCGTTGTTCCAGACGTCCGTGCCGCTGCTGCTCATGGTGAAGGTGCCGTGGCCGTTGTCGGCAAAGCCCACGGCCCGGCCGCGGAAGTACAGCGACAGCGTGTCGGCGCCGTTGGTCGTCCAGTTCTGGGTCGCCTCGAAGGTGCGCGAAGCTTCCGAGTAGTACGGCGCCTTGACGTTGTTGTACTCGAACGGCATGGACTGCTTACCACCATGAATGACCGTCGTCTCGGCGAACGTCCCGTTGGTGGCCGTGAGGTAGCCGACCAGCGAGCCGCTCTTGCCATCGGTGTAGCCGTCAATCCAGGCATCGTAGATGCGCTGGTCATCATCGTTGTAGCTCTCGAAATCATCCACAACCCCGTATTCCTGCGTTGTGAAGCTCCAGACGTTGCCCAGGTAGGTGGCGGTGTTGACCTCATCGACCTTCCAGTAGTAGGTCGTGCCCAAATTGAGCGTGCCGGGGGCAAAGGCGTGATCGGCCACGGTCTTGGCCGAGGCCGCGCCGTTGGCCACCGCGTTCGGATCGGTGCCGAAGAACACCTGATGCGAGCCCGCCTCGCGGCCGGGCCGCCAATTCAGGCTTGTCTCTACCACGACGCCCGTAGCGGCGTTTGCCGGCTGCGGCGCTCTGGCCTGCACGGGGATCTGGGAGAACCGGACTTCACTCAGGCCCGTCTGCGGCGCCATGCCGCCCCAATTGCTGGTGATCGTCAGCTTGACATACTTGGCCATGACTCCGCCCATATTGATCGTGGTGTTGGCGGCATAGCCCGCCATGCCGGTCGCCCGGGCGAACTCGGGCACGTTGGCCAGAGCCGTCCAAGTCGTGCCGTCGGCAGAGGTCTCGATCGTGACGTTCTTGGCACCGAAGCCCAGGAAGCCCTCGATCGGTTGGTTGGAGTTCCACACCTTCAAATCATTCAGCTTGTAAGCTTTGTCGAACTGATATTGGATCCAGTTCGGCTGTGCACCACCGCTCAACCACATCGTGGTCCCCTCGGTGCCGTGCAGGTCCCCGGTGAGTCCGGAGGCATCGACGGTCTTCTCCGGGCCCATGCTGGCCGCCGAGCTGGAGGCCGTGGCGGTGATGCTGGTGATTGGATAGCCGTAAGGTTCAGCGGTGAAGGACCACACGCCGCCCTTGTAGATGGTGCCGTCGGCGGACGTGTTGACCTCGTCGATCCGCCAGTAGTAGGTCTGGCCATAGGCGCGCGAGCCCGGCGGATCGAAGGTGGTATCTGCCTGGCCCTTGCTGGCCAGGATGCCCGTCGTGTTTGTCCCGGTGGCGTCGTTCACATCGGCGAACGTGGTCCCGAAGTACACATCGTGCGTGGCCGGGTACTGGCCGGCCGTCCAGTTCAACGTCACATCCCGGGGCACATCCGTGGCGCCATCCTCGGGGCTGACATTCACGGCCAGAGACTTATCGGATAGGCCCTTCATGATGCTCTGGATCTCCGCGTCCGTCAGTGCCTGATCGTAGATCAGGATGTCGTCGATCCGTGCGGGAGCGAACTCAGTCACGCCCTTGGCCGCACCGAACCACAAATCGCCGGTGTTGTCGCCGTTCTGGGACGACACGGTCCGATTGTCCAGCCTGCCGTTGAGGTAAATGCTCTTGGTTCCATTGTCGTACACCATCGCGACATGGGTCCAGACGTTGGGAACGATGGCACTGCCGTTCTGGTTGTTGCCCCCATGTCCAAATACCCACGTATTACCGGCATCGACCCAGATGCCATACCAGTTCCCGACCTCCCTTCCTTTGGTCACGACTCCCGACCAGTGTCCCGGCAGGGTCGTCCAATTGACCCAGGCCGCCAGAGTGTACGTTGCGGTGGCGGCAAACCGCAGGTCGTTGGCATGGGGGACCTCAACGCGGGCGCTGCTACCATTGAATTGCAGGCACGCCCCGCGGCCGTCCGAACCCGGAGTGACCCACGTGGCCCCGTTGATCGCGCCGTTGTGGCCCTTGCCTGACTTGTCGATGGCTTGGCCGCCGGCGCCGTCACTTAGGGGCCAATAGCCGATCAGGCCTGCCCTGGCGCTGTGAGCTGCACCCAGCACCGAGGCCAAACAGATAAGGACGATGCATCATCGCCACATGATATGCCTCCTTCCAAAGTAGAACGGGTTGGGCGCGTTCTGAATACGTCAGAACGATCTTCTTCTAACAGACGCACGATGATGGCAATGACGACCAGCCGTTCCAGGAGCGTGAAGGCCTTTGTTCTGCACAAGACTCTCTTTCACGCGACAGGCGTCATTGCGGGGTCAACGGGGCAACCGCCACGATTCGACCGCCCCTCCGGCCATCTTACGAGCCAATTCCGTCCGCCGCCAGGGACCCGGTCCCCTCCTATCATCGGCCTGCGGCTACGGTATCTCCAATCGCTTACGCTGTTTTCCGCAAACGATTGTGCTGCTTTGAGGATACAGAAAGGAGTGGCCCCCGTCAAGACTCTTTCCCGCATTTTTCGGCGAACGGTCCCTCCCGCCAGGACTCCCTTATTTGCCGATATGCCGGACGGAGCCCCTTTCGACGAGTCTCGTCGGGAGCACAATCCCCTCGCGCGTGGGACCCTGCGACGACTGGATTTGGTCGAGCAGCAGTCGGACGGCGATCCGTCCCATCTGTTCTTGGTTCTGTTCGACCGTCGTCATCGGGGGATTCAGATAGGCGCAGTAGGGTTGGTCGTCAAAGCAGATGATCGACACGTCGTCCGGAGCCTTGAGGCTCTCCTCCGAGAGAGCCCGCAGGATGCCCAGCGAGATCAGGTTGCTCAAGGCGAGTATCGCGGTGATGTCCCTTCTTCTGGTGATCAAGAGTTTGCCATGGACGTAGCCGTTCTCCTCGCTGAAGCTGCTTCCCGCCACCAGGGAATCGTCGACCGGGATGCCGCGACTCCGCAACGCCGCCTGATATCCCCGCACTCTCTCGCGGTTGGGCGAGGTTCCTGCGAGACCCTGCACACAGGCGATGGTCCTGTGCCCGTGTTTGAGGAAGTAGTCGGTCGCGTCCATGGCCCCCCGGTAGTTGTCCGATACGACGTACGGAAGCCTCAAATGCGGGAAATGGCGGTCGATCACAACGACCGGGAGGTCCCCGTCCTCCAGCACCTCGAAATGCGCAGCGGACTGCCCCACCGGCGCAATGACGAGGCCGTCCACCTTTCGGTCGCGTAGCAGCGTCAATGACTCCGCTTCCAGGTCCGTTCGTTCCTGGCTGTCACAGAGAATGACCGAGTAACCACCGCCCCGCGCCGCCATCTCGACATTCTTGGCGATCTCCGCAAAATAGGGGTTCGATATGTCCGGGATGATCAGGCCGAGGCTCAAGGTCCGGTTGAGGCGTAAGCCTCGCGCCAGCGGGTCCGGAGAGAAACTGAGCTTCTTCGCCGCCTTGCGGACGGCCTCTTCCGTTCTCTTGCTGATCCCATATTCCGCCGCCTTGCCGTTGAGCGAGCGCGACACGGTGGTGACCGAGACCCCCAACTGCTTGGCGATTGCCTTCAGCGTCGGCCTTGAGCCCTGTTTCATGTAGTCGATTCTACCACAGAGGACCCTGCCGGCTCAAGAAATGCCAACGTCTGAAGGGGCAATACCCCGCGGGGCGGACAATTCGACCTCAGACGGTGGGAGCACCCCATGCGGCATCGCTCAGGGCAAGCTCTGCCACAGGGACCGGCGCGTCGATGAATAGAAACAACCGGGGCCTGTGCCGTGAAGACACAGGCCCCGGTTTCTGTTGTTGTCGCCAAGGTAGCGGATGGGTTGTCTCCCGGCTTACTGCGCCGATGCCGGGTGGCCGTAGCCAATGTCGTCGATGTAGAGCAGGCCCGCGCCGCCCGCTTTCGGGCTGGCCCGGTCGCCCACACCAATGATCAGCTTCTTCACCGCCGTCATCTTGACACCGGCCGAGGTGAACTCGCTCAGCGGAATCCGCCACTGCTGCCAAGCCGTGGCGGTCGTCGCCAGCGGGTCGGGATGGGTGACCACCTTGCTCTTGCCGGCGCTGTCCTGCACCACCACGTACAACGGGGCCGGATCGTTGGAGGGCTGGGCCACTCCAATCGCCTGCACCTGCCACGCCCCGGTGACGCCGCCCGTCGTGGCGACATTGGAGAACTCCACGGTCGTCGCCGCCGCCGCATTGTGGCTCGTCACCGCCAGACCGAGGTAGACGGTGCCCGTCATCGTGATCGACTGCGGGTTCCACGACAGGGCCGTCCACTTGACGCCGTCCGTCGAGTACGAGCAACTGAAGTTGTTGCCCGAACGGTCCAGCTTGATCCAGACGGGGGTCTTCAGCGCGATCTGCTCCGGCGTGGCAACCGCCGTGTCACTTGTCGCGGCGCTGGCCGCCAGCAGCCGCGCCTGGTAACGAACGCCATTGCCGGGCGTCGCATACACCGCGGCGAACCGCGCGCCCGGGTCGAGGCTTTCGCGAATCATCACGCCGCCCTTGGCCCACGGGTCCGTGTTGCCGACGCTCTCGACCTTGGCGATGATCGTGCCGTTGCCGCTGAGCGACTGGAAGGCAAAGCGGAATTGGTCCGCCGAGTTCCAGATGTCGGTGCCGCTGCCGCCCATGAGGTAGCTGCTGGCCCCTTTATCGAGGAACGAGAGGGCCCGGCCCTGGAAGTACACCACCAGGCTGTCGACCCCGTTGTCGGTCCAGTTCTGCGCGGACGAGAAGTCCTGCTCGGCTTCGCTATAGTACGGTGCCTTGACATTGTTATACTCGACCGGCATCGACTGCTTGCCGCCGTGAACGATCGTCTGTTCGGCAAATGGGGCCTGGAAGTACCCGACGATGGAGCCGTTGTTGTTGACCAGACCGTCGAGCCAGGTGTCGTAGATGCGGTTGTCATCGTCGTTGTAGCTCTCGAAATCGTCGATGGCCGCGTACTCCTGGCTGGTGAAGTTCCAGACGGCGCCCGCTTGGGTGCCCGGGGTCGCCGCGGCGCCGATCTCATCGACCTTCCAGTAGTAGGTGGTCCCGAACTGGAGGGAGGCCGGGCTGTAGCTGTGATCGGTGACCGTGACGGCGGCCGCCGTGCCATCCGTCACAGCGTTCTGATCGCTGCTGAAGTACACCTGATGCGAGGCGGCTTCGCGGCCCTGCCGCCAGTTCAGCGTCACGTTGAGGTCCACGCCGGTTGCGCCGGAAGCCGGCTGAGGTTCCCGCGCCTGAACGGGAATCTGGAAGAATCGGACTTCGGCCAGGCCGGTCTGGGCCAGGCCGCCCCAACTGGCGTTGAGGGTCAGCTTGACGTACTGCGCCAGCGCGCCGCCGAAATCGACGGTCGTGTTGTAGGTATAAGACGCCGCCCCGGTTGCCTGGGCGAACACCGGCACTCCCGCCAACGTTGTCCACGCGACACCGTCCTCGGAGTACTCGATCGTGACGTCCTTGGCGCCAAAGCCAACGAAGGTCTCGATCATTTGATTGGAGTTCCACACCCACATCTCCGTGAGCTTGTAGACCTGGTCGAACTGATACTGGATCCAGTTCGGCTGGGCCCCGGCGCTCATCCACATCTGGCTCGCGTCGGTCGAGTGCTGGTCGTTGGCGCTGAGACCGGAGCCATTGACCGTGTTCTCCGGTCCCATGTTGGCCTGCGCACTGGAGGCAGTGGCCGTCACCGTGTTGATCGCATAGGCGAGCGGCTCGACGGTGAAGCTCCAGACCTCACCTTTGACAATGGCGGAGGCGGAGGCATCGACTTCATCCACCCGCCAGTAGTAGGTCTGGCCAAACTCGAGACCGGTGGGAGCAAAGCTGCTGTTGCTCTGGTCTTGGCCGGCCAGCAGGCCGAGCGGAGCGGTCCGGCTGGCGTCGCCGACATCGGTCGAGGACAGTCCGAGGTATACGTCATGGGTTTGGGCGAACTCGCCCGCCGTCCAACTCAGGACGACATCGGACGGCACATCCGTTTGGCCCGGTTCCGGCTGCGGATCGGTGGCCTGTCCCTCGACGATGGATTTGCCGATCATGTACAGGATGGCATTATTTAGCATTTTCTTGCCGTCTTCGGTGAGGTTGAAGGCCCCCTGAGGCTGGGGAGCCGTCTCCTGCGTACCGGCATTGAACAGCAGCCGCTTGCCGGCCGGGGTCTCGCTCGAACCCGTATAGAACGGTTTTCCGGGCTGCCATTCGACGATCCAGGCATTGGTGCCCGTCTTGGCGAGCAGTGTGCCGCTGCCGACATCGGTCATGCCGATGAACGAGGTCTGGCCCGTGCCGGTCGTGCCATCGACCACCGCGACCTGGTTGGCCGCATTGAGCTTGATGCCGGTGAAGATCGGATGGTCGGGCACTACGACTTCCATCATGGGGCCGACCAGGTTGTTGATCGTGGCGGTGTTGACCCAGAACCAGCGGCTGTTTCGGACCAGGTACGACGTCAGGTTGATGATCGGCGCCGTGATGCCGCTCCACTGGCTGATTTCCGTGGCGTCGTTGTTGTAGTTGCCGCTGCTGGTCGTGCGGCTGATGATGATCAGATCGGCCGCGTTCAAGGCGGCGATTTTCGCATTATCGAGTGTGGTCCAATTCCCTCGTTGGACATCGACGGTATACCCCAGGCCCTGGAGCCAGGGTATCCATGCCGCGTCATCCGGGGTGCCATCGGCGGTGATGTCGATGCTCTCACAGACCCAGATGATGTTGGTAGCGTGGGCGGCGGGGCTGAGACAAAAACCCAGCGCCAACACAAGAAAAACAATTCTCTTACCCATACCGATCCTCCTTCAAAGAAGTCGCAACAGGTCCGCCGGGAAAGGCAACTCATGCCCGCGGCAGACAATACTGGGGGAGCCGCCACACGGTATCCGGCGACTCAGACAAAGCAACAAGGGACTCCCGACGCAAAGCACCGCGCTGCGGAGCTTGCGAATCAACCGGGCTCTGTTTTTGGCACAGGCATCCCTTGATGTGGAGCATTACCGACAGATGGCTCGACAGAAGTGAGACTCCAAGCCGTGCATCACACACTCACATCCTTTTTGCCGATCAAAACAGATACTGCTACTGCCAAGACCTCGACAATCATAGTGTAACCCGGTGCCGTCGAAATGCCAAGTCCAAAATCGAGTCACGCAAGAAAATGCTGGTTTCTTGCCGCTTTTCCCGGACCAGAGGACATGGACAGAGAAGGCAGGAACATAGGAAGGAACGAACGTACGAAGCCAGCAAGCAGTTCTTACCTTCTGGCCATTGGCCCGCTGCCCCGAGGTGGCGGGTAGAGAATGCCCGTGCTACGGGAGGCTGGCCCGGAGGGTGTATTCGCAGGACAGACGCTTGCCGTCGGGGGACAGGCAAGTGGCTTCGAGGATGTAGGTCTTGTCGCGACCGACCTGGGCGTCCAGCTCGAACTCGTAGGCTCGCAGAAAGTCCCGCCAGTACTTGTGGTTCTCCGCCGGGCCGGTCAGATCGATATCAGGCCAGATCGCCAGCCGCTGCCCTTTCAGTTGAGCGGAACGAGGGACATACTCATACAGCTCAAAACGCAGGACACCCGGGGCCTTCATCTGGGCCCCGAAGGCATCCAGCATCGTGACGAAGGTGTTCAGTTTGGCGCCCTGACCCGCCCCAGAGGGACCCGACAACTCCGTCAACGGGAGAATACCGATTTTCACCGGCGCAAACGTAGCCACAGCAGACGGCACCGCCGTCTTGGGGGTCTCTGCCACGGGCTGGACTTCACTGGGTGCTGGGGCGGCGGATGGCTCGACTACAGGGGGCCGTGTGGTCACCTGCGGCTGGCTGCACCCCGCCGGCAGCAGAGGACAAAATAGCAAACAGTAGATCGCAAATCGCAAATTCATCTACAGGTCCTCATCCAGTATGTGTCCGAATCGGCGTTTCTTCGTCCGCAGGTAGTCGATATTGTATTTGCCGGGCTTGGCCCGCAGGGGAATCTGCTCGACGACCCTGATGCCGTAGACCTCCAGCCGGCTGACCTTCTTGGGGTTGTTGGTCAGAATCCGGACGCTGCGCAGCCCCAGGTCCCGGCAGATTTGCGCCCCGATCCCGTAGTCCCGGCGATCGGCGGTGAAGCCCAGCTTGAGATTGGCATCCACGGTGTCAAGACCCTGCTCCTGGAGCTTGTACGCCCGTAGCTTGTTGGAAAGGCCAATTCCCCGGCCCTCCTGGCGCAGGTAAATCAAGGCGCCCTTGCCCACCTGCTCGATCATCTTCATGGCGGTGATGAGCTGGTAGCCGCACTCGCAGCGTTGCGAATGGAACAAATCGCCCGTCATGCACTCCGAATGGACCCGCACGAGAACCGGCTCCGGCTGCTCGATGGGCAGGCCACGAGCGTCGAGGTCGCCTATGCCCCCCTTGCACAGGGCCAAATGGGGCTCCAGAGACGTGACGCTCTCATAGCCGATCAGCTTGAACTCCCCGTAGTCCGTGGGCAGGCAGATACTCTCGAAGCGTTTGACCTGACTTTCCCGCTGGAGACGGTACTCCACGAGCTTGGCGACGGAGGTGATCTTCAGCCCGTGCTGCTTACAGAACTCCAGAAGCTCCGGGACCCGGGCCATCGAGCCGTCTTCGCTCATGATCTCACAGATGACGCCGGCCGGTCTGAGTCCCGCCAGCCGGGCCAAGTCGATCGCGCCCTCAGTCTGGCCGGCGCGGACCAGGACTCCGCCGGTGCGGGCGCGAAGCGGAAAGATATGGCCCGGCCGCGCCAGGTCCTTCGGCTTGGCTTCGTCGGCAATCGCGACGTGAACGGTATGGGCGCGGTCGGCGGCGCTGATGCCCGTGCTGACGCCCTCGGCCGCATCGACGCTGACGGTAAACGCCGTGCCGAAGCGGGCGGTGTTTTCGAGCGTCTGCGGGTACAGGCCCAACGCGTCGCATTTTTCCGCCGTCAGGGGAAGGCAAATCAGGCCCCGGCCGAACCTCGCCATGAAATTGACGATCTCCGGCGTGACTTTCTCGGCGGCGCAGACCAAATCCCCCTCGTTCTCCCGGTCTTCCGCATCCACCAGAACGATCATCTTGCCCTGCCGAAGGTCCTCAAGCACCTCCGGGATTTCGCTGAATGGCTCTACTTTGGGTCCGTTCATAATCCTCAATATAGCGGCTTCCGTTACGAATGTAAACGAGAGCGGCAATGACGGCCGCCGCCGCCGCCAACCACCAGAGCACGTGGACGAACCAGCGGTAACCCGGAATCACCCCGGCTAGGTCGGGTGCGATCAGGACCGCAATCACCATGGAAAGCTGAAGAGCGGTGGCCAACTTGCCCGCAAACACCGGCACGATGTGCGCGTGCGAGGTGATCAGATACATGACGAGAAACCCGATCGTGATGAGGACATCCTTGCCGATGATCAGAACCACCACCGTCATCGGCAGCAGGAAGCCATCGACGTGGCCTCTTTGCGAAACGAGCAACAGCGAGGCCGAGGTAATCAGCAACTTGTCGGCCAACGGATCCAGAAAAGTGCCCAGCTTGGTGATCTGCTTGCGGTGGCGAGCCCAGTAACCGTCGATGGCATCGCTGATCGCCATGATGAAGAACAATCCCATCGCTGCATACCGTGCCAAGTTCTGTCTCGACTCGCTGATCTGAGGATCGTGCATGCTGAGCATGCAATCCACGAAGGGCACGATCAGCAGGATCCTCATAATCGTGATCCGCGTCGGCCAGCTCAGGCGAAACCGATCGCCGCGATGGAACCAACTCACCACCCCGACCGACTCCTTTGTGTCCGCGTTGTCATTCACGTTCGACTCCAATCGCTTATCGTTGCACCCCTTGCAAGACGGCGTTATACTAAGGTAGCTTCTCCGGGCTGACAATAGGGATTCTCAGCAACGCAACCCGGGGGCGGGCACGATATCAGACCCGGCGGAGCAAACACACATGGGCGCAAGAAGCCGCTTGGCGCAAACCTATTACGACATGGCGACCCTTCTGGAGGCAGGGGTGCCGATCCTTCGATCTCTCGACATCCTGATCGAAGGGCGACAGGGGGCCTTAAAGCACACGTTCGCCCAGGTGCGCGAGTCTGTTTCCAAGGGGTCGAGCCTGTCCGAGTCCGTGGACATGCACCCCAGGATCTTTCGCGAGATGGACCGGATGTTGATCCAAGCCGGCGAGACTTCCGGCTCGTTGGACGATTCCTTCAAGATGCTCTCGCAATGGCATGAGTTCGTCCACAAGATCACCTGGCGCGTGCTCTCGGGCCTGGCTTACCCTGTCTTCTGTGTCCATGCCGCCGCCTTCCTCCTTCCGGCACTGGCGTTGGTTCTCGGCAAGATCAGCTTTGGGGGCTACTTCGTGCGGGTCCTGCAGATCCTCTCTTTGTTGTATGTGCCGGTGGCTATTGTGATAGCGACCATGTACTTCGGACCAAGAGCAAGCTCCTTGAGGCGGTCTTTCGATTGGCTCGTGTTGAAAATCCCGGTTTTCGGCCAGGCAGTCTACCACCTCTGCGTCAGCCGTTATGCGAAGGCGTTCGGCATGCTCTACAAGGCCGGCGTGCCGATTACCGAGTGCACTGAGCGGGCCAACCGTGTGACCGGCAACATGATCGTTGCGGGTCTCTTCGCAGGGGCAACGATCAGCGTCCGTGAAGGGAGTATGGCCAGCAACGGGTTCTCCCCACGGCTTCCCGCTGAGTACCGGGACCTGTGGCGGATCGGGGAGGAAACGGGCGAATTGGACAAGATGGCTGCCAAAGTCGCGGAGATCTCCGCGGATCGGGCGGACCTCTTCTTCACCGCGTTTGCCAGTGGATTCCCGAAAGTGGTTTACTTCACCATCATGATTTTCATGGCAATCATGGTAATCTACATGTGGAGCCACATGTATGACAATTTGTTAGAGGGATTCTGAGAACTCGCGCAGGGAGACTTTGGCGCCGTTCG
The DNA here is from genome assembly GCA_026386805.1 of Phycisphaerae bacterium. Classification (GTDB taxonomy): domain Bacteria; phylum Planctomycetota; class Phycisphaerae; order Sedimentisphaerales; family Anaerobacaceae; genus PLanc-01. The sequence continues at coordinate 34,605 of JAPLMX010000097.1, forward strand.
GCACATTCCAAAGATCATCGAGGTTGCCTTCGATCCGCCCGACGATGTTGACCGCCGAGGCGGCGCGAATCTCATCGCTCTCGGAAGCCGGCGTGCGGCCGAAGAAGATGCAAAAAGCACTGCCCGGCAGCCAGAAACCGATCTCGCCGGCCTGGACCACTTCGCGGGCGCCGGGTTCGATCCCCGCCCCAACGGGGACGGAGAAGTAGATCTCGCCGCCCCAGCGGCTCGCCCGGGCCTCGATTGGAAGAGCTTCCATGATCGCCAGGGCCGTCGCCGTATCGTTCAACTGGGCCTCGAACCGCGCCGTTCCCGCCGTGATCGTGATCCGTCGTGTCATATCTTTCGGATTTTATAGTGCTACAGACTTGATGTAAATCGGACCGTTGATACAATTCAGCAGATTCAAGAGGGCCCAACGATGGCAGTTCTCAATGTCAATATCGATCACGTAGCGACCGTCCGCCAGGCAAGGCGGACGGATGAGCCGGACCCCGTCTGGGCGGCGGCCGAGTGCGAGCTGGCCGGGGCCAACGGAATCACCGTGCACCTGCGCCAGGATCGCCGGCACATCAACGACCGCGATGTCTGGACGCTCAACGAGACCGTCGCTTCCAAGCTGAATCTCGAGATGTCGATGGCCGAGCCGATCGTCAAGATCGCCGAGCAGGTCGGGCCCGACCAGGTGACGCTCGTGCCGGAGAATCGCGAAGAACTGACGACCGAAGGCGGACTGGACTGCGTCAAGTACAAGACGCGGCTACTGGAAGTCGTCAAGCGGATGCACAAAAAGGGCATCTTGGTTAGTGCGTTCATCACGCCCGAGCAGGAGCAAATCGCCGCTTCGGCCGAAACGGGCTGCGACGCCATCGAGCTGCACACCGGCGCCTATGCGAACGCCGGAACGGACCGGGCCGTAAAGAGGAAGATCGCCGAGTTGGAGGCCGGCCGGGATTTCGCGATGGAAAAAGGTCTGATCGTGCATGCCGGTCATGGGCTGACGTATCGCAACATCGCCCCGGTCGCCCGGATCGAAGGGCTGTGCGAGTTCAATATCGGCCACAGTATCGTATCTCGCGCCGTGCTCGTCGGCATCCGCGAGGCGACCCGGCTGATGATCGAGCTGATCGACAAATACAGTAGTCGGTAGCCAGTAGTCGGTAGTCTGTTGTTGACAACGGGCTCTTCATTACCGACTACCGACTACCAGCAACGAACTACCGAAGGAGATACTGGATGTTCACAGGGGCCATGGTGGCACTGGTCACGCCGTTTCACGGCGGCGAGGTCGATTTCGAGACGCTGAACGAGCTGGTCGATTTTCAGTTGGACAACGGCATCGATGCCATCGTCCCGGTCGGAACGACCGGCGAATGCCCCACCCTCAGCTACGACGAGCACAAGCAGGTCATCGAGGCCGTCGTCAAGCGGGTCGGCGGCGCCACGCGCGTGATCGCCGGCGCTGGGTCCAACAGCACCGCCGAAGCCATCGAGCTGACCACCTTCGCCAAGAAGGTCGGCGCCGATGCCACGCTCCAGGTCTGCCCCTACTACAACAAGCCCACCCAGGAAGGCTTCTACCAGCACTTCAAGGCGATTGCCGAAGAGGTCGATCTGCCGATCGTGCTGTACAACATCCCCGGCCGCTGCGGCGCGGGCCTGACGCCCGAGACCGTTGCCCGGCTCGCCGAGATCGACAACATCGTCGCGATCAAGGAAGCCACGGGCAGTCTCGACCAGGCCAGCGAGATCGCCATGCGCTGCGACATCACGATCCTCTCCGGCGACGACTCGCTCACCCTGCCCTTGGCCTCCGTCGGCGGCAAGGGCGTCATCAGCGTCGTGGCCAACATCGTCCCGGCCGACGTCAAGGCCATGACGGACATCATTCTCGAAGGGGACCTCGGCTCCGCCCGCCAATGGCACCGCAAGCTCTTCGCCCTGAGCAAGAACATGCTGACGCTGGCGACCAATCCCATCCCGATCAAGGCGGCGATGGCGATGCTGGAGATGTGCTCCGAGGAACTGCGTCTGCCCATGACCCCGCTGGAAGACAACAAGAAGGACTCCCTGCGTAAGACGCTGAAGGACTACGGCCTGCTGAACTGATCGAAAGCCGTCTGCCCCAGAGCCCTTTGCCTTCATCGCCTCGTTGGGCACAACCGGCGGCGAATACCTTGCAGGATGAGCACGCCGGGCGGTATAATACGGTCATGGGTACCGTGAAAGAAATCGTAGAGGCGATTCGAGGACTTCCGCCCTCTGAACTGGAGGCTCTGCGGGCTTGGTTTGCGGAGTTTGACGCCGAGTTGTGGGATCACGAGATGGAAGCCGATGTTGCGGCGGGACGATTGGACCACCTTGCCGAAGAGGCCCTGCGCGACCTGCGCGAGGGTAGGTGTACCGATCTGTGAGACACCAAGCCACACCCAACTTCTGGCGGCATTTCGACCGGCTGCCCGCCAACGTTCAAGAGTTGGCCCGCGCAGCGTTTGTGCTGATGGAGCAGGATCCCAAGCATCCTTCCGTGCACCTCAAGAAAGTCGGGCGTTTCTGGTCGGCCAGAGTGGGTCTTCATCATCGCGCACTCGCCATCGAGCAGAACGAGAACCTCGCTTGGTTCTGGATCGGCACGCATGCCGAGTACAGCTCCCTCATCAGAAGATGAGAGCCACCTGATTAGGGGAGGAAGACCAACCGTTGTCTGTCTTCGTCCCAAGCAACCCTGAGTCACCTCAAACTTGCCGCAATGGAACGTTTTGCTCAAGGGCAATCAACGTGATCCTGCCCTCCGGATCGACGTCCACCTGTCCCCGGAGGCTCTTGGCGGAGACGAATTTGTACGTGTCGAGGGCGTCCCGCCCTCGCCTCGCGGGCAGGATGCCCATGACACTCCCGCGGACTCCACGCAAAAGAACACGGCTGTTATCCACTTCCAAGTGGAGCGGCAATTCGGGATTTCTGTGCCGCAGCACATTGGCCATTAAGAATGCCTTCTCCAGGCCGTCCCCGGTGCCGTAATTGGCCAGCTCATCAGGCTGGGCCAGGCGATTCCGATCGTAGATGGAGGCGTCGTTCATGCGGCTCAGCCATTCGTAGACTTCCTCGACGGACATGGATTTCGTCTTCTCGAGCGAGACGGGACTTCGCTCGATGGCCCCCTTCACGAACGGCCGCCAATCGCAGCTTTCCATGTCCCGGTAGGCGTAGAACGCCAAGTCCGCTACGGCGTTGTGCGGACGAATCTGCCGCAGATACTCGACGATCTCGTCCCGGCTCTGCTCGACCGAAATCCGAATCACGCCGACCTCCGCGAAATCTTTGTCGCTGTCGGGCAACTGGGGGTCGATGTGGACAAACTTCGTCAAGTCCTCGATGAACTTGTCCGCCTCGGGTATCGTCCCTTCCAAGAACTTGTGCAGAGTCTCGCGGCCGTGCGCCTCTCGAACATCCACCTTCTGCCGAGTCAGCAGCGTCAGCAGCTCGCAGAGACGGTCGCACCGGATGCGTCCCGGCAGCTCATAGCGCACGAAATCCTCGTCCGACACCTCCGCCAGCAGCTTGGCGTGGGTCGTATCGCCGATTTTGAACGGGCTGCCATGCTCATAGTGATAAAGCAGCTCGGCCGGTATGAACTGCGGCTGGCCGTGACAATCCCGGCAGATTTGAAAATACTTCTGGTACCGGGACGCCTCGCGGAGAAAGCTGGCAAAAACGGTGAGCGTCAGTTCGGTCGAAAGATACTCAGCCAGCCGGCCCCGAAGGTGTTCGTAGGCCCTCGGATCAATGGTCGCGTCCTTGTACAGACAGTGGACGTAGCCGCTGTTGTGGGCGACGACCGTGACACGCTCGTGGCGGAGGGCCCGTTGGGCCTTATCGGAGATCTCGGTGCCGTTGAACCACATCGACTTCGTGACCAGCCGGCGGTTGTTGGTCAGGATACCGTCCTGGAGGTCGAGGAAATTCTGCGAGTGCAGCGGGGTCAGGATCATGTAGATATCTTCGAGCGGGACCCCGGCCACGATGAACGCCGCCGCGGCGTAGAGGGCTGCCAGCGACACGCATTCCCCCGCCGCCCGGCCGTAGCCGGGCTTGAGCCGGAAGGCGTCCATCGCCTCGATGGTCTCCGTCTTCCAATACGGAATGATGTCGCTGGTGTACTTGTCCAAGCCGAAGTGCTTGCGGATATCGACGTCGAAGTAGTATTTGTCGCCCTCGTAGCCGAACAGGGCATTGCTCTCGGCGATCTGCTGTGGGGACATGTACCGCGCAAACCGCTTAAGCTCCGTGTTCCGGTCGGTCAGCCCCCACGTTTCGAGGTCGAGGTTGAAGTCGAACTCGTCCATGATGAACTGCCGCAGCCGCATCAGCCGCCGGTAAGTGCCCTTGCCGTCGAGCTTACGGAACGACTCCAGCTCGCGCCACTTCCAGAGGATCGGGCTCATGATGTTCGCCAGCACCAGGCTGTACATCAACTCCGGAAAGACGAAGATTTCCATATCGGACAAGGTATACGCCGACGAGTACTTCTCGATGTCCTTTATGTCCACTTTTTCGGGCTCCTCTCAAGAATCCATAGAGAAACAGGCGCGAGCGGCGTACATCGCACACCCCACCAGCCTCCAATCTCCTGCCAGTGGACATACGCACAGTCCATAGACGGAGTTTATCACATCTGCGAGATCGAGGATGGCCCTTGTCGTGCACGGCGATCACGGATGGCTTTCAATTGCAGGACCGACTCCCGGTCGCGAGGACGCCCCATCGCTTCTTTGGATCGAATCAGGGCATCCAAGCTCAGAATACGGCAAATGCCGCCAGGCAGACTGACCTCAACGCTTTGCTCCTTTACCCGTTCGAAGTCCCCCACGCCCTGGATCATTCCCAGGCAATCCAATTGGCCAAAATCGGTGTCCAGATAGAGGTTCTTCAGGTCCTGACAGGTTTCAGGCGTGAGCCGCAGCGGCAGGCGTCGTGGCGTCATACGATGAACGGGGTGCAGCTCCGCCACAGCCTCTTGGAGACCCAGCAGATTGTCCGTGGAGAATCGCATGCAGATATCGACATCCACTGTAAGTAAGGTGCTGCCGTGGGCCGTTGCGGCAAAACCGCCGACAAGCACAAACTCCACCTGATGCTCAATCAGGCGTGCCAGAAGATTCTCGAAATCCGCCATACGGATCTGCCATCGCCCGCTGGAGGGCAATCGCCATTGTCATCGCCCGGTCATGATTCCGGATGCGCTCCAAGACAGTCTTGTTTAGATTCGCCAGCAAGCCCGACATGTCGATGCCGTACTGCTGGGCCTCGTCCCAGGCACTCCGAGACGCCGAGGTGTCAAGATGTTCCTGCGCCTGTTGCATAGCACCAGTCTACCATGCCATCACGTGGATTCAAGATGACCTGCTCACTTTGCGCAGATGTAACGCAACTCGCACGACCTGCAGGCAGGACAAGGTTGGCCGTGGCAGTCCTCCAAAATCCCGATGCGCGAGAGGGCGAAGTCGTATTTCACCGGAGCGCCCGGCACGATCTGGGCAAAAGCCCTGGTGACCTTCAGGGCGGTGGATAGGGAGATCGTCTTATCATTGTGGAAACCCAGTATCCGGCAGAGCCGGCCCATGTGTACGTCCATCGGCACAACCAGCTTGGCCTTGGCGATGCCACCCACACTATCTCCAGTCTTACATCTCTTGGACACTGGCCACGTACCGCCCGTTGCTCTTGAACACCTCGACGCGGCAGTCCAAGAGCCGGCTCAGCCTCTCCGAGGTCAGCATCGCATCGGGCGAACCATCGCCGAACACGCCGCCGTGCTTAAGCAGGACAACCTGATCCACCGAACGCGGTAGCTCATCAAGGTGGTGAGAAATCAGCACTACGGTCGGATGTCGGGGTCGGTTCAAGAGCCGGTCGAGCGCCCCGACGCACACGGCTCGGGCGCCCATGTCCAGCCCCGCCGTCGGCTCATCCAGCAGCAACAGCCGCGGCTTGCCTATCATGGCGCGGGCCAGCAGCGCTTTCATCTGCTCTCCGGTGGACAGTTGAGAGAGTGCATCATCCTCCAGGCCGTCAAGCCCGAACAACCTGACTTCGTTCTCGACGCGCCTCCACGACTCCGAGCTGATCTCTTCGTGGAGAGGCATGCGAATCGTCCCGGACAGGCCGGTAGCCACGACATCGCGAACGCTCATGCGCTCGTCGAATGCCGGACTTCGCGAAGGCTCGATCATGCCAATCGTCCGGCGGACGAGGGTAAGCTCGACCTCGCCGTACCTCTGGCCGCCGATGCAGACTGTGCCACTCGTCGGCCATACATAGCCGCTCAAAACCGCCAGCAACGTCGATTTGCCGGAGCCGTTCGGGCCCAGGATCGCGCAGCCGCCTCCCGGCGCAACCCGCAACGAGACGTTGGCGAGAATCGGATGCCCCCATCGGACGACACTGACGTTTTCAAGGTGTATGGCGGGTGCGTTCAAAAACACGGCGAAAAAGAACTCAGCAATCGTGGTTCACAGTCCAAGCGGGCCATTATCGCCGTGCAAAGTCAAATGTCAATAGCGCGACACCCCGGCAGCCGGTCGATGTGCGACGGCATCTTGTGGTGAAACGATCCGCACTTGTCATGCTGAACGAAGTGAAGCATCTGGGCAACGAATGAAACCAACACCTGTTGTCATGTTCGGCCCGGAGATCCTTCGCTACGCTCAGGATGACAAGACGAGAGCCCAACGTGCAGACCGAGTCAGGGTACCGACACCACGAGGGGTAGTCACGCTTGACCGTCAGCGACCGGCATCCTGCTGCAACGACTGCGCGAGGATTCTCACGTGCTTTCTCTCCTCCTGGAGGATGGCCTTGATCGCCTCGACGTTGTCTGGCCCGAGTGCGAATTCCGTCAGGGCCGTGTAGTAGCCAATCGCGTGTTGTTCCTTCTTGATGGCAAGCCTGAGCACGTCCGCCCTGGTCTCGTGGCCGGTCAGCTCTTTTGCCGGCTCGCTGTGCTCGTCGAGAACCGCCGGCGGCACATCAAGCCGGGCCACATCCACGCGGTCGAGGTCAAAATGCCCCAGTTCCCACGCTTGTTCCGAGAAGTAGTCTTTCATGTCGGCGAAGACCTGAACGTGGCGCTTCTCCCATTGCGCCAGCTCGGCAAACAGCTTGCTGATCTTTGCGTCATCGTACATCCCGGCGGCTTCGCGGTAGAACCGGGCCGCCTCGCGCTCCATCTTCTCGGCGATCTCCAGGACTTCAAAAGCATTCAGTTCACGAGTCATCACTCCTATATACTCAGCCACAGCCCGTCGGTTCGGATTTGCCCTTCGCCTTGGGCCTGAGTAGAATGCCCCCGAAGATGGACGAGATCCGGCGAAAACTGGCCCTGATCGATGAGCAGCTTGCACACGGCGGTCTGCGCCGCCGCCTCGCGAGCACGGCGCCTCTGTTCTTTCCTGCCCTTGGTCTGATGGCGGGCATCGTCCTGCAGGACGGCCTCCTGCGCAATCCATCCGGCTCTCATCCCTCGTTATCGCTTTGGCTTTGGCTGATCGCCCTTGCCTTCGTGGCGACAGCGACAGGTGCGTACTTCATCCGCCACCGCAGCGACCTCCGGCCGGAGGTATTCGCCTACGGCGCCCTGCTGGGCTTCACCTGCCTCGGCGCCATTCGCTTGCTCGCCTACGAGAAGGCGGACCCGTGCGATATTCGCAACATGGTCGGCCCGGGTCGCGTTCTCGCGACGTTTCGCGGCCAGGTTCTGACCCAGCCGCGTCTGGAGTTGCAGGACTGGTGCTTTGCCCAAATGGCACCGGCAGACCCGTCCAGTGCATTCTATCTGAGGCTCGATGGGATCAAGACCCCGGCCGGCTGGCAGCAGGTTGTCGGCACCATTCGCGTACAGGTGGATGAGCCGGTCCCCAATCTCAAGATCGGCGACCACCTCCAGGCGTATTGCTGGCTCCACCGGTTCGAGGAGCCGACCAATCCAGGCCAATTCAATTTCGCCGAGTACCTGAGGCTCCGAAACGTCTCTGTGGGAGCGTCGGTGCCGGTGCGAGAGGCGATCGAGGTGCGTAATGACGGTCCCAAGAATGCCTGGATTCGCCTGCGCAGCACATTCACGAGTGCCGCCGCGACGGGGCTGTTGGGCCATCCGTTTTCGGAAACCCAGAGCGAGGCCATGATCGAGGCCCTGCTGCTGGGCGAGCGGCACAACATCGACCGCGACATAAATGAAGCATTTCGAAAGACAGGGCTGCTCCACCTGATCAGCCTCTCCGGGATGCATCTGAGCATTCTCATTGGGCTCATCTGGTGGTCCTGCAAGCCGGCAGGGTTCTCGAAGCGAACCCGTGCGGTGATCTGCATGCTGGCCACGGCGGTTTTCCTGATCGTCGTTCCGTTGCAGGGACCGATCCTCCGGGCCGCCGTGATCGTCTGGGCGTACTGTGCCTCGATCCTGCTGCGGCGACGGTCCAACGCCATCAACTCCCTGTCTCTGGCCGTCGTCGTGCTGCTGCTGATCCAGCCGACGCAGTTGTTCGACGCCGGCTGGCAGTTGTCATTCGCCTCCGTCGCGGGGATTCTGGCCCTGACCCACAGAATCGAGGACTTCGCCCACGAAAGGACCCGCAACTGGTTCCATCGCACCACCCGCGAGACGAGCCCCGCAGTTCGGCTGCTCAAGAAGACGGGCACCGGGATCATCACTGTGCTGTCGGTAGGCACAGCCGCTTGGCTCGCCAGCGCCGGCATTCTTCTCTACCACTTCTACAACATCACGCCACTGGCGAGCGTCTGGACAGCCTTGGCTTCGCCACCGGTGACGGCTATCACGGTTCTGGGCTTCGTGAAGATCATCGTTTCCTTCTTCCTGCCCACCGCGAGCATGATTCTGGGCCATGTCCTGGACCTCCTTGCCGAGCTGCTGATCCGGATGGTCAAGGTCATGGCCTGGACCGACTTTTCCTATATCCAAATCGGCCACGTGCCGCTGTTGTTGATCGTCTTGTACTATGCTCTGATCTTGTTCGCCGCGTTCATCCATCTGCGCCGGCCCATCCTCAAGAGGGGTCTGTGTGCCGCACTGGCGTTAGTGGTAATCGTCCCCCTGGGCTTCCTGAAATGGCAGCGGACCCACCGCGACTGTCTCAGTCTCACTTGCCTCGACGTAGGTCACGGCCAGGCAATCCTGGCGCAACTGCCCGGCACGACAAACGTTCTCTTCGACGCCGGCTCGTTGTATAATAAGGACATCGGGGCGCGGATCGTCACGCCGTTCATGGACTACATTGGAGCCGGGCGCCTGCATGCCATCATCGCAAGCCACTACGACGTGGACCACCTCAACGGCATCCCCGAAGTTGTCGATTTGCGGCGGCCCGATTGCGTGTATCTCGGGGACACGTTCTTCGGCCAGTCGCCGATTCCGCAGACGACGGAGCTTCTGATGCAGCACCTTGAGACGAGCCGCATCAAAATCGAGCGCGTCCCACAGACAATGGCCACCGGCCCCGCACAGGTGCAGGTGCTCTGGCCCACCGATGAATCCACAGCGAGCGAAGAGCTCAGCGAGAATGACAAGTCCCTCGTTTGCCTGATCGAATTCGCCGATAGAAGAGTCTTGTTGTGCTCGGACATCGAAAAGCCCGCGCAAGGGGAGATCCTGCGGCGGTACCCCTCTTTGAAAGCCGACGTGGTCGTCGCCCCCCACCACGGGTCGGTAAGGACACTGGATGACGACTTCCTCCGGCAGCTTGAACCCCGCCTGGTGATCTGCAGTTGCAGCCGGACGGACTTCGAGCGGGGACGCGTGACGAGAGAGGTCGAAGGAGCCGTACTGCTTTGCACCGCCCAAGCCGGCGCACTAAACATTTGCATCGACGCGGCCGGCGCGGTACAAGTATCGCCTCTGACAAACAGTAGGTAATGGGAAGGCCCTCTTGTCACACATCATTTCTTTAGCATCGAGGAGGTCAACCGTATGAGGTGGATTATCATCCGCACGGCCCAGAGAATGCGCAGCATTGGCTCCTTCTCGCCGGCTGTCCGTCATTTCTCGATTGTCGTGCTCCTGATGAGCGTGGGCCTGTTGGCGGCCGCCCAGCCGTCGCCGCCCAAGGTGGACGTCAACGATCTGAGCTTTTATCAGCCCTCGGCGGAAACGACGGCACGTCTGCAGACCACGGGCAAAGGCGTCGATAACGTGATCTTCTGTATCGGCGACGGCATGGGTCTGACCCAGGTGGCGATGGCAAGAGTGAAGTCGACCGGGCTGGATGGGAAGCTCTGCCTGGAGAAACTGCCGGTGACCGGCTTGGTCCGGACGCATTCGGCCAATTCCTCCGTGACGGACTCGGCCGCCGCGGGGACCGCCTTGGCCTGCGGCGTCAAGACCAAGAACGCCATGATCGGCATGACCCCCGACGAGCAGGGATATCGCACGATCCTCGAAGCCGCCAAGGACAAAGGAATGGCCACGGGCCTGGTGGTGACGTCCACGATCAGCCATGCGACGCCCGCCACCTTCGCCTCGCACGTCAAGAGCCGCAAGATGGAGGACAAGATCGCCGAGCAGTTGCTCGCCAACCGGGTGAACGTCCTGTTCGGCGGAGGCAAGAAGTTCTTCCTGCCCAAGTCCGCCCCGAAGAGCGGCCGCAAGGATGATCTCGACCTGCTCGCCGCCGCCCGCACTGCCGGCTATGACTACATCGAGACTACCGAGGCGATGCAGTCGCTGTGCGGGTCCTACGTGCTGGGCCTGTTTCAGCTCGAAGGCTTGAAAACCGTGGCGCCGGAGCCAAGCCTGGCCCAGCTCACGGGCAAGGCGATCGAGCTGCTCAGTCGAATCCGGCCGGACTCCCCCGACGGCAGGGCGGGCTTCTTCCTCATGGTCGAAGGCAGCCAGATCGACTGGGGCTGCCATAGCAACAAGGCCAACGTCGCGGTTCGCCAGACCCTGCTCTTCGACCAAGCGGTGGAGGCCGCCGTCGGTTTTGCCCTGAAGGATGGACATACGCTCGTGATCGTCACGGCAGACCACGAGACGGGCGGCCTGACGTTGATCGGGGGCGGCAGTGAGGACAAGGCGGATGCCCAGTTGACCCCGCGCTGGTCCACCAAGGGACACTCCGGCACCCCGGTAGCAGTCTACGCGATGGGGCCGGGCGCCGGGCAGTTCGCCGGCGTGCAGGACAACACCGAAATCCCCAAGAAGATCGCCCGCTTGCTGTACATCAGACCCTTCCCCCGGCCGACCCAATGAGCACGGAGCCAATCGTCCTACGGGTCAGCGCCACCTATGACCTGAACGTCAAAGTGGGCGACAGAGTCCGCCTGGGAGAGAGGCTGCACAAGGGCCCCAACGAAGACAGACACCCCATAGCACCCGTCTCGGGTGTTGTCAAAAGCATCGAATTCGACGCCGGCGATCACGAATTCGCGATCACGATCGCTCCCGCGGCGTAGAGACGCTCGTCTGCCGTCATTTCTTCGCGGCCGGGGCGGTCGCCGAAGGAGTGGAACGCTGACGCACGTTGACGACAATCTCCACGCGGCGGTTCTTGGCCTTGCCGTCGGCCGATCCGTTGGAGGCGACCGGTCGGGCCGACCCGCACGCGTCCGCTCGCACCTGCTTGTCGGGAATGCCGTGCGCGATCAGATACCGAGCTACCGACAAGGCACGCTGCGCCGACAGCTCCAGGTTGTCCTTCCAGGGCGATTTCTGGATCGGGTCCGTGTCCGTATGACCCACGACGTCAACGTCCTTGCTCGCGTACTTCTGCTTGATCACAGACAGGATCTGATCGAGCTCCCTGCTGGTCGCACTCTTGAGGGTGGCCTTGCCTGAATCGAACAGGATCGTATTCGGCAACGTCACGGTGATCGTGCCGGTGGCGGCATCGAAGGCCACGTCCATGCCTTCGAAACCGGTCGCCTGGGCGGGCGTCTTGTTGAGCTCGCTGATCTGCCGCTGCAGCTCGTCAATCGTCTGCTGGTCCTGCGCGACCCGAGTGGCCAGCTCCTGCTTTTCGCTCTCCAGGGTCTCGTACCGGCCCTTGAGGTTCTGGTACTCGACTTCCTTGTAGTCGTACTTCTTCTTGAAGTCCGTGCAGCCGGACATCAGAGACAATAAGACCATCGTGATAAGGGGGATGACGAGCTTCCTGTTGACGATTCGCATGTAGTACCTCCCTGCAAAAACGCAAACCCTTCCCTGCCGCGATCACCCACCAAACATGAAGGAGATGCGGTTGAGGATCCAATCGTGAAAGATCATAACGGTTAACACGGCGATTGACAAGAAGGGACCATAGGGAATTTGGCGAGTTTTCTTGAAAAACATTTGGAAAAGTGCCCAACCCAGACCGAAGAACGGCGCGATAAAGAAGGCAATTACCACCATGATCGGACCTACCACGGCCCCGGCGGCACCCATCAGGTGCACGTCCCCCAGTCCCATGGCCTCTTTGCCGAATCCCAGAGTCCCCAGAATACGGGTCGCCCAGACTGTGGCACAACCGACAAAATACCCGAACACGCTGCCCAGCAGACCCGCGACGGCGGGATAGGCCAACAAGCCGCTCCACCACCGCCCTGCCGGTCCCGATGCTCCCAGGATCTCGTATGCCGCCACCGAGCAGAGGATGATCGGCAATAGAAAGACCACCTCTCGCAAGGCTTCGAGCCGATGATTGAACTGGGGCTCGTCAAATGGGCCGGGACCTGCGGGCCTGCGTACCGCCCCCTCGGCCTTCTCCGCCACGCCCAACGCCGGGTCCTCCATGACTGCGGACTCGTAGCTCCTCTTGAGGACGCCCGTCCTGAGCAACAGCCAGCCTATGGCCAGTCCCACGGCGGCCCCCAGCGCCAACGCCCCGGTATTCGGCGACGCCGCCGGCAAGATCCAATAGGTCCTGAGCAATTGCGGGGAGATCACGTACCCGCCGACAGCCGAGCCGATGATCCCCGCCGCCGTGACGAACCAACAGATCGACAGCGGGATGATCCACAGCTCCAAATCGATGGCGGACGCCGCGATGAAGGCGGAAAGCAGAGTAATATGGATAAGATAGACAAGCCAGGCTCCCTCGATGTGGATGCTCGTCCGCACATTCGTGTGAAAATAGACGAGATAGAGACCCAGAAAGACCGAGCCTGTCAGCAGCTCCACGATAAAATAGCGAGGCGAAATCGGCCCCTTGCACCGGCGGCACTTGGCCCTCAGCACGAGCCAAGACAGCAGCGGCACATTGTCATAGAACCGAATCGCCTGCCCGCAATGCGGACACGACGACCCCGGGTGCACCAGCGACTTCTCCCGGGGCAGACGATAGATCACCACATTGAGGAAGCTGCCGATGCAGCAGCCCAGCATGAAGATCCAAAGACACAGAATCCATTCCTGCGGAGACATGCCGAAATCCTCAACTGATGATCGATAATGGATGATTGACTATTTGCGAGGAGGTCCAGCCTTCCGCGTCAATAATCAATCATCAATAATCCCTAATCAATCTCACGTGCCTTGCGGTTCACCGCCCCGGCCACTCTCGTCGGCAGGCCGAACAGGCGGATGAAGCCCTTGGCGTCCGTCTGGTCGTACTCCGCGCCCATCTTGAAGCTCGCCAGGTTCATCTGGTACAGGCTGTGGGGGCTCTTGACCCCCGCCGGCGTGCAGCGGCCCTTGAAGAGCTTGAGCCGCACCTCGCCCGTGACGTTGCGCTGCGTGGCGTCGATAAACGCATCGAGAGCCTCGCGCAGCGGGCTGAACCAGAGGCCGTAATACACCAGCTCGGCGTACTTCAGCGCCACCTGCTGCTTGTAGTGCATGGTCTCGCGTTCGAGCGTCAGGGTCTCCAAGGCGCTGTGGGCCGCCATCAGAATGGTGCCGCCCGGCGTCTCGTACACACCCCGCGACTTCATGCCGACCAAGCGATTCTCCACAATGTCCACCTGGCCCACGGCGTGCTTGCCGCCAATCGCATTCAGCGTCTCGACCAGCTTGACCCCACTTGTCAATCTGCCGTCCAGCTTCACCGGAACGCCCTCATGGAAGCCGATCGTGACATACTCGGGCTTATTCGGCGTCTTCGCAACCGGGTTGGAGATCACGAACAGATTGTCCTTCGGCTCGTTGGCCGGATCTTCGAGGTCCGCGCCCTCGTGGCTGATGTGCCACAGGTTGCGGTCGCGCGAGTAAATCTTCTTTTTGCTCTGGTCGATGGGGATTTTGTGCTTGCGGGCGTAGTCCACTGCGGCCTCGCGTGAGGTCAGCGTGAACTTCGGGTCCTTCCAGGGAGCGATGATCTTGAGCGTCGGGTCGAGCGCCATGTAGGTCAGCTCGAACCGCACCTGGTCGTTGCCCTTGCCGGTCGCCCCGTGCGCGACGCCGGTGGCTTTCTCGGCGTGAGCGACATCGACTTGGTACTTGGCGATCAGCGGCCGGGCGATGCTGGTGCCCAAGAGATACCCGTTCTCATAGACCGCTCCCGCCTTCAGCAGCCGCCAGAGATACTCCTCGACGAACTCCCGCCGCAGGTCCTTGACGACGCATTTGACCGCCCCGCTGGCCAGGGCCTTCTTCTTGATCCCGGATAGCTCATCGCCCTGCCCCAACTCCGCCGCAAAGGCAATCACGTCATATCCGTAGGTTTCCTTCAGCCACGGCAGAATCACGCTCGTATCCAACCCGCCGCTGTACGCCAGCACGACCTTCTCATTCTTCGCCATAGTCAACCCTTCAAAAGTAGGGCGAGCGTCCCCGCTCGCCGCCAAATGCCGTGCGAGGTCCCCCGCCTTTGCAGGGGGAGCCACGACCTGTTTTGACGAACAAGACGGTAATTCAACCCCACCTGCTGCTGGGCGCCATGTCTACGCTTTGCGTGGACATGCGCGAATCGAGGGGCAAGACATGCTTACGCAAGCGTAAGCACGGCACCGGGCTCCCAAACACAATTCCTCGCGTTTGGGGACCCGCACCCCGCCACGGCCGAAGTTGCTCGTCAGAACTCATTAGGAAGCCGGATTATACGAGCCGGACCGCTTCGATTCAACGGAATACCTCACCGCAGCGATGGGGAAATTGGGTTTGTTTTCCCGAACCCGTTTTGAGACGGACAGTGGATAACCTCTGTGCCGCAAAGAGCTTGGCCTTCAGGCGAGCTGGCGGCAATTGGGTTTGTTTCGCACGATGGCTCCTGGCCGTCCGGCAACCCTGACGCGTGGCGGGAACCCCGGAATGATGGAATATTGGAATGATAGAGCATCTCGGCCGGCGCGGCGGCCCCCACGGGCGCCGTGTTCGTAGTACCGCCGTCAAGCGGCTCTTGCGAAGTTGGAAGTGTGGGTTGATCGCTTGAAACTTCCAGCTTTAAACTTGAAACTTTTGCTAACCCGCCTTCCGGCGTCGCGCCGGCCGCCGCCGGGTCCAACTCTCGCATCAGCCGCTGCTTTTGAAGCTCGCCTATCGTCCGGTACAGGCTCTGCTCAATCCGCCGCTCATACATTAGCAGCCGGTCGAGGACCCGGGCATTGGAGTAATCCCTCACCACCACCCGTCCGAGGGTCAACTCGGCGTCCCCACGCCCCGCCTCGCCCGCCGGGCGCTCCGCGCGCTTGAACCCCAGCAACGCCGGAAGCTTGCTGACCGGCTCCGCCGTCAGTTTCTCATACATCGCATCAAAGGCCGCTCCCTGGAGCCGTTCCGCCCGTTGGAGCCGCCAGGAGAGACTGACCACCCGCGCCGCCAGCATCGCTTCCATCTGCCCCACCGGGGCCAACTCCGCCAGCATCTGGTCCCGGTAGAACTCAAACTCGCCTGGGTCTTCCCCCTTGATGACGACCTCCTTTGCCAGCAACCCATGCTTGACGGCATTCTGCGCCACCACGGCCTTACCCTGGGCCGTGCGCGGACCGGTGGACTTCTGGGCGTTGGAACGATTGGCAAGCTCTTACGCTGCACTGGCCATGACTGACCCCTCCATATTTACCATTCACGATCTACAACTAACTAATACGTTGTCTGTTTATCTTACTGGCCAATGCGTTCTGCGTCCAACGAAATCCCCCGCTCCGCCGCAACTTTTTTCGGCCATACCGGGACAGGGATAACGCCATACCAGGAAAGGAGTTACACAATTTCGGCGACGGTGGTGGGGTGGGCTACACCCATCGATTTCGTGACAAGCAATGTTGCACCGCTGGGGCCACAGAGAGGGACGATCTACGCAGGGGCAAATGAATCGCGCCCGCCTTTGGCGAGAGCCCGCAGAGTACGCTCGGCACACCGTCTCACCTATGAGCCCAGGGAGGAACGGCATGGCAGGGGTCGCCCGTTGTGTGGCACGCGAACCATGCGGCAACCGTGAATCGGCGGAGAAACGCGCCTCACATCGTCGCTTCCCCAGGTCCCGTTCGCATCTCGCGTCTCACGACTGCCGTGAAAAGCCTGGACAGGAGCAGGGGCCGCTGGTTAAATGGGCCAACTTGGCGGCGATAGTTTTCCGGTATACTGTGCGATAGCCATACGAGGCGAGCCATGACCGAGCTGATTTGGGACGGCAAATACGATAAGGACGGCAAGCGCGTCGCGCCCCTGCGGGTGGCCCTGCCGTTTCAGACCGTCGAAACGGTGAACGAATCCACCGAGGACCGGCGCCAGCACCCCCTGTTCGCCAACGAAAGCCCGACCGCCCACTGGCGCAACCGCCTGATCTGGGGTGACAAGAAATACGTCCTGCCCGCCCTCCTCGCCGAGTTCGCCGGAAAGGTCAACCTGATCTACATCGACCCGCCGTTCAACGTCGGCGCGGACTTCTCCTTCACCGCCACGATCCCCGACAATCCCGAAACGGAAGACGACGAGACGACCACCTTCACCAAAGAACCGAGTGTGATCGAGATGAAGGCATACCGGGACACTTGGGGGCGTGGCCTCGATTCCTACTTACAGTGGTTCTACGAGACAGTCGTTATGCTTCGCGAGTTACTCGCGGAGAACGCCAGTGTCTATGTGCATTTGGATTATCACATCGCACACTATGCAAAGACAGTACTGGATGAGGTGTTCAACCAAGAGAACTTCCTGAACCAAATAATCTGGAAACGTACTCACGCTCATGGCTCGTCTGAGAAATATGGGCCAGTGCACGACACAATTCTGTTCTATGGTAAAACCGAGTCTGTCACATGGACAGATCTAAGAGCGCCCCATCATCCTGACTACATAGCAAACCACTTCACGCATCTTGACGCAGGGTCTCAACGCTTGTTCCAGCCTATCTCCCTCACCGGGGCTGGGGTCCGTCATGGTGACAGCGGCAAGCCGTGGCGAGGAATAGACCCCACAAGGGTCGGGCGACATTGGGCACTTCCGGGACCGTTACTGGTCAAGCTCGGGATCACCAGTGGTACAGTTCAGGAAAAGCTCGATGCACTCGACAACGCAGGGATGATATCATGGCCTCAGAAGTCTGGTGGGACTCCACGCTTGAAGCAGTTTGCCGACGCACTCGAAGGCGCGGCTTTGCCCGACCTCTGGACTGACCTTCCCTTGGTTTCCGCACAGGCGATGGAACGTCTCGGGTATCCCACGCAAAAGCCAGAAACGGTGTTGGATCGTGTTATCCGTGCCTCGTCTAACGAAGGTGACTTGGTGCTGGATTGCTTCTGCGGCAGCGGGACCACGGCGGCTGTGGCGGAGAAGCTGGGCCGCCGGTGGATTGCCTGTGACCTGGGTCGCTTTGCGATTCACACCACGCGCAAGCGACTTCTCGGCGTCGAGAATCTGCGTCCGTTCGTGGTGCAGAATCTGGGCAAGTACGAGCGCCAGGCGTGGCAAATGGCCGAATTTGGCGAGCAGGCCGAGGCACGCGTGTTGGCTTATCGCAAGTTCATTCTCGACTTGTACCATGCTCAGCCGATCAGCGCGTACGCGTATCTTCATGGCATCCACCATGGGCGGATGGTGCACGTCGGGGCTGTCGATGCACCGATCAGCATGGGCGATGTCACGAACATCGTGACCGAGTTCCGGCGGGCCATCGGCACCGGCAAAGATGCCCCGACAACGAACGGCATTGACGTGCTGGGCTGGGATTTCGCCTTTGAAATCAATGAGATGGCCAAACAGCAGGCGGCGAAGGCCAAGGTCGATATCCGTTTTCTGCGGATTCCCCACGATGCGATGGACAAGCGGGCCGTCGAGCAGGGTGACGTGCGTTTCTTCGAGCTGGCGGCCTTGTCGGTGGACGTGAAGAAGAACAAACGCAGCGTGACACTGACCCTGGCCGATTTCGTCATTCCGCCGGATGACGTGCCCCAGGACGTGCAGAAAGCGATTACGCACTGGTCGCAGTGGATCGACTACTGGGCGGTGGACTGGGACAACAAGGGCGATACGTTCCACAACCAGTGGCAGGCCTACCGCACGCGTAAGAGCCGGGACTTGGAGCGGTCAACCTCGCACACCTACGAATCGCCGGGCGAGTACATGGTCGTCGTCAAGGTGATCGACATCCTCGGCAACGACACGACGAAAGCAATCAAGATCAAGGTGGGCGGATGAAAGAGGCGATTCAAGTCGCGAATTACTTCTTCGTCGACGAATCGGGCGACCCGACGTTCTACGACAGACGCGGAAACCTCATCGTGGGCCAAGGCGGCTGCTCACCCATTCTGATTCTCGGTTTCATCGAGACGTGCGAGCCCACCCATATCCGCCGGGAGCTCGACAGACTGCACAAAGAGGTTGCGGCGGACAAATACCTTGAGGCTGTGCCCTCCATGTTGAAGACCAACGTGGCCTTCCATGCCAAGAACGACGTGCCCGAAGTGCGTCAGGCCGTGTTCCGGTGCATCGCCGCGATGCAGTTCAAGGCTCAGTTCGTCGTGGCCAGGAAGATCGAGCGTGTCTTCCGCAATACGTGCAACAGCAGCGAAGGGAAGTTCTACGACCACGCCGTCACACAGCTATTTCAAAACACTCTGATCCACCATCCGATCAACCGGGTCTATCTTTCGCGGCGCGGCGTAAGCACGCGACAAGAACCCCTGGAATCGGCCGTAAGGCTCGGAATAAGCAACGTTGAGGCCCAAGGACGGGCGGGGTCTGACACGAAGATCACGGTCCTCACGCAGACACCCGTGGGAGAGCCTTGCCTGCAGGTGATTGACTACATGAATTGGGCCGTCTACCGCGCCTTCGTCAAGGGCGAGATGCGATTCTACACGTTCGTTGAGGACAGAGTTAGCTTGCTGGTGGACCTGTACGACAGTGGGAATTACCCAAGGAATTGGTACGGCAAGGACAATCCGTTTGACATAAAAAAAGCCAGCCCTCTGTAGGCTAGGCCCGGGTTCCCAGGCGCACGGTGTGAGACCGACATTCACCTACAGCCGACTGACTCTATAAAGTATACGGCAGATTCTTGAGGATAGTCAAGGTTTTTTTGCGAAAGACACAAAAAAAGTGAGGTTTTGGGCCTATGGCGCGGCGCAAGAGAGAACAGAACGAGGAGGCAGAGCTATTCGATATAGTCATCAAGACTGCACCCTGCGTCCCGGAGATCACTCGGGCGGTTGACCAATGGCGGGAGAAGAACTACGAAGGCATCACCAAAACCACCGACATCCTGCTCAACTACTGGTTTCACACGTATCATCGCCTGGCGGACGGCCGGGTCTTCAAGTACCACGATTCCCAGCGCCGGGCCATCGAGACTCTGATCTACCTGTATGAAATCGCGTGCGTGCGTCGCCATAAGGATATGCTCATTCGCTATGCCGCGGCCAACCAGGACCTGCGCCTCCTGCAATACGACGAGTTCGGGCGCTACTGCATCAAGATGGCGACCGGCAGCGGCAAGACGAAGGTGATGGCGCTGGCGGTCGCCTGGCAGTTCTTCAACGCCGTCGCCGAGCCCCGTGATGATTACGCTCGCACATTCTTGGCCATCGCGCCTAACGTGATCGTCTTCGAGCGGTTGCGGAAGGACTTCAGCAACGGGCGGATCTTTCGCGCCGATCCGGTCATCCCCCCGGAGCTTCAGATCTACTGGGATTTCGACTGCTACATGCGCAGCGAGCCGGAGCGGGCGCAATCGAGCGGCGCTCTGTATCTTACAAACATCCAGCAGCTTTACGAACGTCCCGACAAGGCCAACGACGATGAGCCGGAACCGATGACCGGTGTGCTTGGGCCAAAGCCGCCCGCAGAGCAATTCGCAGTAGAGGATTTCGACCGTCGTATCGTGGCCAGGGGCGGGCCGGTGATCGTCGTGAATGATGAGGCCCATCATACGCACGAGGAGAAAAGCGAATGGAATTGCTGCATCCGCCGTCTGCATGCCGATCTGGTGGAAAAGGCAGGGGATTCCGCGCGTGGTTTGGCCGCTCAGCTTGACTTCACCGCGACACCACGCCACAGCAAAGGAACGCTCTTCACCTGGACGGTCTTTGACTACGCCCTCAAGCAGGCCATCGTCGATGGCATCGTCAAGCGACCGATGAAAGGGATCGCCAGCGGCATCCAGGAGGCGAAGTCGGATGTCGCCAGCACGCGATACAGCGCCTATCTGACCGCCGGTGTCGAACGCTGGCGCGAATACCGCGAGCAACTGACCCCGCTGAAGAAGAAGCCGATTCTCTTTGTCATGATGAACGACACGGCGGCGGCAGACGAGGTTGGCGACTATCTGCGCCGCAAATATCCCGACGAGTTCGGCGGAAAACGCCTGCTCATCATCCACACCGACAAATCGGGCGAAGTCTCGAAGCGGGATTTGGATAAGGCCCGTGAAGCGGCACGGAACGTGGATTCTCCTGAGAGCGAAATCAATGCCATCGTCAGTGTTCTGATGCTGCGGGAAGGCTGGGACGTCGAGAATGTCACCGTCGTCGTCGGCCTGCGGCCTTATTCCTCCAAGGCTAATATCCTGCCGGAACAGACCATCGGACGAGGGCTGCGGCTGATGTTTCGAGGGTTCGCCGCTGATTATGTGGAGCGAGTCGATGTCATCGGCAATAAGGCGTTCATCCAGTTCGTCGAGCAGCTCGAGAAAGAGGAAGACATCGAATTGGACAGTTTCGAAATCGGCAAAGACAAGCTCCAAATCGTGACGATTATGCCTGATCCGCAGAAGCTGGAAAAGGATATTGCCCTGCCTACCCTCAGCCCGATTCTGTCGCGCAAGAAGACGTTGGCCGATGAGATCGCGTCTCTCGATGTCGCGTCTATGGCGTGCCCGGTCCTGCCGCGAACGCCAAACGATGCGGCCGCCCAAACATTCCGTTATGAAGGTTACGACATCATCACTCTGCAGAAGCTGATCGAGCGTGATTACAGGCTGCCTGAGGCGCAGACTTCCCAGGAGGTAATCTCGTACTACGCCAAGCGCATTGCGCAGAACGTCAAGCTCCCATCGCAGTTCGCGGCGCTCGTTCCGAAAGTCCGCGAGTTTCTGGAGAAGCAAGCTTTCGGCGAGTCGGTCAGCCTCGATGATCCTGTGATCCTGAGGGCGATCAACTCGAACGTCGCTCAATACGTGACCGTGCAAGTCTTCGCCAAAGCCCTGCGTCCCCTGGCCGTGGAGCAGTTGCATCCGGAATTGGTGCATCCCGGGCGGTTGCTTTCCGAGACGCCGGCTTTTCCCTACTCGCGCCCGACGCTCAAAGCGAGCAAGACCGTATTCAACCTTGTGGCCTGCGCGAACCAGTTCGAGAAGGCTTTCGCCACATTCCTGGAAGATGCACCCGACGTGCTGGCGTTCGCGAAGCTGCCCCAACAGTTCGGCTTCGCCATTGAGTACGCCGACACGAGGAACAATCTTCGCTATTATGAGCCGGATTTTGTGGCCGTGACAACCGACGGCAAACGGTACCTGTTAGAGACCAAGGGCCGCGAGGATGTGGATGTGGCCTGTAAAGACCGGGCGGCGATCTTGTGGTGTGAGAACACGACTCGGCTGACGGGGAATCACTGGGACTACGTGAAGGTGCCGGAGAAGGAATGCAAGGATCTCCAACCGGCCAGCTTCGCCGACTTGTTGACCCTCGTGGAGGATAACTGAACAGGTCCGCCACACTCTCCGGGGGAAACCCGAGGGTGTCAGGCACGTTCTCCGGAGGGGAATTCCGGGGACGTCTATGAGCAAGCCGTTGTCCAGACGGTCGCGGGATTTTTTCGCGGGAATTCCACACAGCTATTCGGCGTCACCCGGTTTGGGGCGCCAGGAAGCTACGTACGGGGCCGGCTCCCGTCACCTTAACGA